>JAILNN010000181.1 GCA_024691565.1 Lachnospiraceae bacterium
GGAGATGTTTATATTTTATCTAATGCTGATTCGGTTAAGATGTATAAGAATGATAGATTTATCAAGGAGTATTTCCCTACGGAGTCTGAGTATGAGAACATGCTTCGTGGACCGGTTAGAATCGATGATTATATTGGTGATGCTCTTGATGAGGGTGAGAGTGACCTTCCTAAGAAGGCTCGTGATGAGCTTAAGCTTCTTTTGAATGAGGTTTCTAGGGCAGGACTTTACAACGTTAAGAAGTCGATGCTTGCGAGAGCAGGACTTTTAAGTGTTAGATATAAGATTAGCATGAATGATGCAATTAATCTCTACAATAAATATATTGGCGATTGGGGAAGCTCTTCTACAGAGTATCGCTTTGAGGCTATGAATGAGGGAGAGGTTGTTAAGACTCTCGTGATTAAGCCTATGACAGAGAAGAAGTTAGTTGCATCTGCGGACCATACAGAGCTTTTTGAGGGGAAGAGCTATGATGTTTCGGCTATTAGATTTAAGATGACAGATGATAATAATAATCAATTGGTATTTTCAAATGAACCTATAATTCTTACGACTACGGGACCGATTGAGATTATTGGACCAACTACTACTCAGTGTTATGGTGGTATGGGCGGTACATATGTTAAGACTGTTGGAGAAGAGGGAAAAGCGAGTCTATCTCTTGAGACTACGACAGGCGAGAAGTGCGTGATTGAATTTGAGGTTAAGAAGGAAGTCTAAAAGTATTTTTGGGGAAGTGTGTTAACGATGGGAAATACGACTATATAAGGAGGATTACTGGGTGAGCAATAATAATACTAAGTTAAACTTTAAAGAGAAGGTAGCCTATGGTCTTGGTGCAGTCGGAAAAGACATGGTATATATGCTTTCTGCGAGCTATGTTTTATATTATTTTCAGGATGTTCTTGGAGTGAGTGCGATTGCGATGGGAATTATTCTGATGATTGCGAGAGTCTTTGATGCCTTTAATGATCCGATTATGGGTGTTGTCGTGGCGAAGACTCAGACTAGGTGGGGTAAGTTTAGACCTTGGCTTTTTATTGGAACAGTTACAAATGCTCTTGTTTTGATGCTGATGTTTTCGGCACCAATTTCACTTGATGGTAAAGGTCTTGTTGCCTTTGCGGCTGTTACATATATTGTCTGGGGTGTGACATATACAATGATGGATATCCCATATTGGTCAATGATTCCGGCATTCACAGAGGGTGGTCGTGAAAGAGAAAATCTTTCTGCGATGGCGAGAACTTGCGCTGGAATTGGTTCTGCTATTGTTACAATTGTTACTGTTATTGCGGTTAATAGCATTGGTAGTTTCGTTGTTTCTCGAAGTGCTGATAATATGGAACTTATCGTTAACTCGGCGAATAATAGTTTAAAGGCATATGTTGTTGAAAAGAATGAGAGCGGAAATACGACTGGAAATGTTTTGGAGATTTCTGCTGACTCAGAGATAGAAATTATTGTCGATGCCCAATCTAACGAGTTGAAGGGCGATATTTATTATAATGAGAGTAATTCGAAATATACTGTTAAGGTGAATGATAAGGAATTTAATAATGAGAATTCAACGATGAATTTTACTTCTGATGCGAAAATTGACTCTGAGGAAAAGAGTGTTGAAGCAGAGGATGAAGAGGCGAGACTTGCAATTTATGTTTCGTCAGAGGATTATTCTGGTCTTAAGGATGCCTCATCATATTCGATAGATACTAAGATTTCATCTACAAAGGCAGTTGAGAGAAGTGGTTTCAAATATTTTTCAATTATAGTTGGAATTATCTTTATTATCTTTATTTTGATTACTTGTATTGGAATTAAGGAAAAGTCTACGGTCAACATGAAGACACCTGGTGTCGGAGAGATGTTTAGGGCGCTTATTCAAAATGATCAGGCGATGTCTGTCGTTATTACGATTGTTCTTGTTAATACGGCGACTTACATAACCTCGAACCTCTTGATTTACTTCTTTAAGTATGATTTGGGAGGAGCAAATTGGCAGGGAAATTATACGATTTTTAATACTTTTGCAGGTGGAATTCAGATTTTTGCTATGATGCTTTTCTTCCCGATTTTGAGAAAATTCTTTTCTGCAATTAGGGTATTTACGATTGCAGTTGTTGCGTCTGTTGTTGGATATTTAGTTCTTTTAGTTATGGCTATGAGTGGCGTTTCTAGCGTCTATGTTTTTATGATTCCTGGCTTCTTAATTATGTCTGCTGTTGGAATTATGAACGTGCTTGTTACTGTCTTCCTTGCAAATACTGTTGATTACGGAGAGTTAAAGAATAAGAGAAGAGATGAATCTGTTATTTTTTCTATGCAGACCTTTGTTGTTAAGCTTGCAAGTGGTATTGCTGCTTTAGTGGCATCAATCTGCCTTTCTGTTTCTCATATCAGTGAGTCTAGTTCTGATATTGTTGCAGTTAATGGAAGCATAGTTAAGGGTTTAGAAAAGGCAATTGAGGCAGTGAAGGCTGCTGGAGAAGCTTCTATTCAGGGAAACGCTGTTGGAATCTTAAGACTTACAATGACGCTTACTCCAATTTTTGGACTTGTTTTAGCTTTGATTATATTTAAAACTAAATATATTTTAACTGATACAAAACTTAAGGAAATTTCTGAAGAGGTTAGGAGAATGCGCGATGATAAATAATTTTGGGGATTTATTTGTCCTTAATACTGAAAATACAACCTATGCTTTTAAGGTGAAGGATGGGCTTTTTTTGGAGCACCTTTACTACGGTAGGCGCATAACTCTTCGAAGTGAAGAGGATGCCATTTCTATCACTGAAAAGCATGAATTTCAATTTGGAAATGTGATTATCTATAATCAGGAATTGAATTCATACAATCTTGGGGATCTTTGTTTAGAGGCGTCTTTTAGCGGAAAGGGAGATTATAGAACTCCTTTTCTTGATGTTGTTTACAGCGATGGAAGCGTGACTAGCGATTTTATCTATGATTCTTTTGAGATTAGAGAGGGGAAGAACCCTTTGAAAACAATGCCTTCAAGCTATGGTGAGGGTGTTAGTGAATTAGATATAATTTTGAAGGAAAGAAGTCATGGTTTAAAACTTATTTTAACCTATTCTGTTTTTGAAAACCCAGATGTGATTACTCGTTCGTCTAAGGTTATCAATTCATCTGAGGAGACTGTGCTTTTAAAGGGTATTATGTCTGCGCAACTTGATATGCCGACAGCTGACTATAAAATGACTACCTTTAATGGAACGTGGATTCGTGAGATGTGTAGGTATGATACGCCAATGACATCAGGAAAACATGTTAATTCGAGTAGTACCGGTGTCTCCTCTAACGATGCTAATCCTTTCTTTATGATTTCTTCGAATAGTACGACGGAAGAAAATGGAAATGTATATGCGATGAACCTTGTATATAGTGGCAATCATGCTGAAATTGCAGAAGTCGGTATGATGCAGAAATTAAGGGTTTCGTGGGGAATTAATCCTAGTGGATTTTCATGGGAATTAGTTCCTGGTGAAGAGTTTGAAGCGCCAGAGGCAGTGCTAAGCTTTTCTGATAAGGGATATAATGGCGTTAGTGCTAATATGCATGAATTTGTAAGAGAGAATATTGTTCGAAGTAAGTGGAAGGATAAGGAGAGGCCTATCCTTTTGAATAGCTGGGAGGCAGCCTACTTCGATATTAATGAGAGGAAGTTATTAAAGCTTGCTCGTGAGGCAAAAAACGTTGGAATCGAGCTGTTTGTCATGGATGATGGATGGTTTGGTGAGAGAAATGATGACACTCGTTCTCTTGGTGATTGGACTGTGAATTCTAAAAAGCTTCCTAATGGTATTAAGGGACTTGCCGATAAGATTAATGAAATGGGACTTCTTTTTGGAATATGGGTTGAGCCAGAGATGGTGAATGTTAATTCAGAGCTTTTTAAGAAGCATCCTGATTGGACTCTTGAGATTCCAGATAAGGACCATTCAGAGGGCAGAAATCAGAGGGTATTAAACCTTGGATTAAAGGAAGTGCAGGACTTTATTATTGATTCAATGTCAAAGGTTTTTTCTGCTGGAAATATTGCCTATGTTAAGTGGGATATGAATAGAAAGTTTAGCGATATCTTTTCACAGCTCCCATATGAGGATGGAAAGAAATATGTCTATAAAGAAGCGATTGCAGGAGAAGTCTGTCACCGCTATACATTAGGACTATATAGATGTATGAAGGAGCTTACAGAAGCCTTTCCTGATATCCTCTTTGAGGGATGCGCTTCCGGTGGAAACAGGTTTGATTTAGGAATCTTATCTTACTTCCCTCAGATTTGGGGAAGTGATGATACAGATGCGCTTTCCAGATGCGAGATTCAAAATGGATATAGTTATGGATATCCCCAAAATACCGTTGGTTCACATGTATCTGCGGCGCCTAATCATCAGACTCTCAGAACGACTTCGCTTAATACGAGGTTCTGTGTTGCGGCCTTTGGTTCACTTGGATATGAATGTAATTTATGTGATATGAGTAAGAATGAATTAGAGGAGATTAAAGAGGAAATTATTTTATATAAAAAGTATAGAGAAGTTCTTCAAGGTGGAAGGTTTTATCGCGGTAGAAGCTTTAGTGCTGAGGATAGTCATCAAGGAAGTTCAGTGCTTAGAAGTCAGGATTCCAATGTAACTGAGTGGATGATTGTGTCTTCGGATAAGAAAAAAGCAGTTGGAATGATTCTTCAAAAGAATGCTGTTCCGGGACAGGAATATCAGTATTTTAATGTGTTTGGACTGGATGAGAGCCTAAAGTATCATGTGGTTGGAAGAGATATGAGAGTAAGCATTAAAGCATTTGGAGACCTTGTAAATACTGTTTCTCCTGTGCATGTTAAGAATAATGGAATCGTTCAAAGTGTTCTTGATAGATTTATTAAATTGGATGCTGAAAAAGAGGATTTTTACTCTTGGGGGGATACCCTTATGAATGCGGGAGTTAAGTTGCTTCCGGGGTATTGTGGAACTGGGTTTAATGATAAGACAAGGCTATTTATGGATTATTCTGCGAGGATGTACTTTTTTGAGGCAGAGTAAGTGCGGTGATTTCAAATTCAGCTTTAGCCTGTGCTAAGGCAGTGGTAAAGTCTCCCTTGTCAAAGAAGATATAGGGGTGTTATAATATTCACACTTGGGTAATTCTATATGATAAAAATGTATGGATGAAACTCGAAATGCATGTATAAGAGGAGAAAAAAAGTATGAAAAATCGAATTTTGGGAGTTGCATGTGCATTGGCACTTACTTTTTCTTTATTTTCTGGGAATTGCGTTAATGCGAAAACCATAAATGAAAATAAGGAAGTTGAGACAGATATAAGTTTCTTTAATTCAGCTGAAAATGTGAGTCTAGAGGCTGCAAAGTTAAGTAGTAGTTCAATTGGAGGCTTTAAAGAGGTAGGAGAAACCACGACAAGTGCGAGTGCAAGTGGAAGTGCTACAAGTGTAACACCTGCAACAACTACTGCAAGTCCTGCATCAGTTTCTACTGCACCATCAATCGATGCAAAAGCTACATTTGTTAGTGCTAGAAATAAGATGAGAGAAGCTAAGGTTTATGGAATGGTTATTCATGGAGAAAACCTTTTTTCTTCAACATCCTCATTTTCTAAGTTGACAAGCTTTACCATTGAAGTAGATAGAAATACTGGAATTGTTTACTATGGATATACAGGGATGGCAAATGCATGGGTTGATACTAATAATAATATTTTATATATGGGAACTACCTATGGTAGCGGTTATTATTATGAACCATATAAATCAGTATCAATAAATGATGCTGTTTCTGAAACTGATGATATGTTGAACATTGAAGAGAAAGCAAATGCAACCTTCTCATGTAACGAATATAAGGAAGTTACGATTAAGAACGTTAAGCATAATTGCTATGTTATTACGACAAATGAGATTGATAGCACTGAGACTTCATCATCACTACAGAGTTCTTATTCAACATCAGGAACTAAGACTTCATATACCTTCTATGTTGGTGTTGATGATAATGTAATATATGGAGCTGTTGCTACATCTAAGACGAGCTCTTATTTTTCATCAAGTTCTAAAGCAACAGAGAACACAATTAGCATTGATTTTTATTATCCTGATTCGGTAGTTATTCCAACAAGGGTGAAGAGCTCTGCTACAATTGCTCCAAAATATAGCGTAACTAAGAGAGGTGTAACATACACTTCTGCATATCTTAATTCAAAGAGACCATATTTCTATGTTTCTAAGACAAAGAAGAAGGCTACAATTAAGATTATGGGTAATGTTAAGGTTCTTGGTAAGAAGTATAAGGTTTATACTATTGTTCAGAGTGCCTTTAAATCTAATAATAAGGTGAGAAAGATTATTATTCCACCGACAGTTAAGAATATTGTTAATAATTCTTTTTCAAAATGTAAGAAGCTTAAGCGTATTAAGGTTAATGTAAAAAAATTAAATCGTAGATCTAGAAGATATATTATGAAGCTTAAAAAGAAGAAGCATATAAAAATTAGCAGATAGTTTTATAAATTTTTAAAGAGGTGACTAGCATGGATAGAGAAGATGTAAAGGATGGTTTAGGTAAGGTTGTTGACGCAGTTGCTGATGGTGCTGTTAAGGCTCATGAATTCTTGAAAGAAAAGAAGGTTGATGAGAAGGTTAAGAAGGCAGCTGGCGACGTTAAGAAGTTTGCTGAAGATAAGCAGCTTGCCGATAAAGCTAAGAAGGCAGCTGGCGACGTTAAAAAGTTTGCCGAAGATAAGAAACTCGACGAGAAGGTTAAAAAAGCAGCGGGTGACGTTAAGAAATTTGCTGAAGAGAAAGAGTTAGCAGAGAAAGCTAAAAAGGTTGCTACAACTGTTGGCGAGGGCGCTAATGATATTATTGAAAAGGTTAAAGATAAGATAAATAAATAATATTTTTTAAGGAAAGGGTATGTTATGGCTTCTAAAAATAGACCAACATTAAAGATTTCTTTTAATTCACCTGTTATTTTGTGGTTTTGCATTATATGTGTTGCTGCATTGGTTTTAAGTAAGATTACGGGTGGATTTACAGATAAGCTTCTTTTTAGTGTATATAGGTCATCGCCGTTAAATCCGTTTACCTATATTAGACTTGTGGGACATGTTTTTGGACATTCTGGCATTTCTCATCTGATGGGAAATTTGATGCTTCTACTTATCATTGGACCACTGCTTGAAGAGAAGTATGGCTCTAAGGATATGATTGTTGTTATTGTGGTTACAGCCGTTGTTACAGGCATTGCGGAGGTTATTTTCTTTCCAAATGTAATGCTTATGGGAGCGAGCGGCGTTGTTTTTGCAATGATTCTTTTATCATCCTTTACGAGCTTTAAGGAAGGGACAATTCCGGTCACTTTTATTATTGTTGCGATTCTATATATTGGTGATCAGGTAGTTTCTGGAATTACAATTACAGATAACATTTCAAACTTCACACATATCATTGGTGGTGCAGTTGGAGCGGTTATTGGTTTTGTAGCAAATAAGAATTAAGTGGTAAATAAAAATTAAGAATAATGGCTTTTTAATGATTGCATCACGTGTTGATAACTAGGAGATTGAAAATGAGTGATAAGAATAATAAGAATAATAAGAATAAAAAGAACGATCAGTATTTGAAGCAGTTAGAAAAGTTGCAGAGTAAAGAGGGTAAGAATAAGAGGCTTGTTTTTATTATATGTGTTTTAATTATTTGTATTACGCTACTTATTTTAACTCTCAATACACCAAATGGTATAGATCCTGAAACCTATAAACCAAATGTTTATTCTACTGTTTTTTCATTGTTGCCACCGTTAGCAGCAATTATATTAGCGCTAATTACGAAGGAAGTTTATTCCTCTCTATTTTTTGGAATCGTTGTTGGAGCACTTTTATATGCTAATGGAAATGCAGAAGTTATGATGAACACAGCCTTCTTTAATCAAGATGGAGGTATGATTTACAAGCTTGCTGATAGCTGGAATATTGGTATTTTGGTATTCCTTGTAGTTCTTGGAATTATGGTTTCGTTGATGAATAAGGTGGGTGGTTCGGCGGCCTTTGGTATTTGGGCGTCTGAGCATATTAAAACCAGGATTGGAACTCAGATTGCAACAGTTGCACTTGGAGTTTTGATTTTCGTTGATGATTATTTTAACTGTTTAACAGTTGGTTCGGTTATGAGGCCGGTTACAGACAGGCAAAATGTTTCGAGAGCTAAGCTTGCATATATTATTGATGCAACAGCCGCACCGGTTTGTATTATTGCTCCAGTTTCAAGCTGGGCTGCTGCAGTTACGTCATCAGTTCCTGCTGACTCTGGTATCAATGGTTTTGCGATGTTTTTAAAGACAATTCCATATAACTTTTATGCGATTCTAACTCCGATTATGATGCTTATCCTAATAGTTAAAAAGTTTGAATTTGGGCCTATGAAGGAGCATGAAAAGAATGCTTCGGAAAAAGGCGATTTGTTTACAACATCAGATAGACCATATGGAAATGCTGACCAGGAAATGGTAACACCTTATGGTAAGGTAATTGATTTGGTATTTCCTGTAGTTATATTGATTATATTCTGTATCTTAGGAATGATTTACACTGGTGGATTTTTCTCTGGAGAAAGCTTCGTTTCTGCCTTTGCAAATGCGGATGCTTCTAAGGGATTAGTTTTTGGTAGTTTTATTAGTTTGGTTATTACTTTTTGCTTTTATATTGGAAGAGGAGTACTTACCTTTAATGAGTTTACAAAGTGCATTCCTGAGGGCTTTAAGGCTATGGTTGCACCAATTCTCATTCTTACAATGGCTTGGACATTGTCTGGTATGACTGGACTTCTTGGTGCTAAGGATTTTGTTGGAGATATGGTTGCTTCATCAGCAAGTGGATTACAGATGTTCCTTCCTGTATGTATTTTCCTGGTGGCAGTTTTCCTCGCTTTTTCAACAGGTACAAGCTGGGGTACATTTGCTATTCTTATTCCTATTGTATGTAATGTTTTCCTTAGTTCAGAGACCTATGAGATGCTTGTTATTTCTATTTCAGCATGTCTTTCTGGTTCAGTTTGTGGAGATCATTGTTCTCCTATTTCTGATACAACGATTATGGCTTCTGCGGGAGCGCATTGTAGCCACGTTAACCATGTTGCTACACAGCTTCCTTATGCGATTACTGCTGCTGCAGTTTCGGCAGTTGGTTTCCTAATTGCAGGAATTATTGGTTATCAAACAGAAAGTACTTTATCAATTATTTCATTACCAATTACTATTGTGATTTTAGTAATTACTTTGTTTGTAATTAAAAAGGTTACAAGCGAAAAAGAAACAAAAAAATCTTGACAGTAAACCTTAATTATGATAATATTCAGAAGTTCGTGAAATTACGAACATCTGCCAAAGACAGCAGGTACCGATTTTCGGTGTAAGAAGACAAACGCCTGCCGAGGAGAATGATTAAGGATATTTAAGTGAATAATCTTATAAATCAACTTCTTTTCGAGTCTTTAGTTAGATTGAAAAGAAGTTTTTTATTTTACTTATAACTTTAATGGCAGATTTCTCTTATCATTCAAAGAATTTGCAAATTCGAGAGTTTGCAGGAAAGGAGAAATTTTCATGGCAAAGGTTGAAATTAAACAGCCTATCGTAGACGAGATTAAGAGCAAGGTAGACGGTGTTGCAACAGTTGTTGCAGTTGACTACAGAGGAATTAGCGTTGCACTTGACACAAAGCTTCGTAAAAATTTAAGAGAGGCAGGATGTGAGTACAAGGTTTATAAGAACACTCTTATGAAACGTGCTTTCGAAGGTTCTGATTTCGCACAGCTTGATGATGTACTTGAAGGACCAACAGCTATAGCTATTTCTAAGGAAGATGCTACAGCTCCTATCAGAATCCTTAATGACATCATGAAGGAGACAGATAAGATCGAGTTTAAGGCAGCTGTTGTTGAGGGTAACCTTTATGATGCTGATGGCGTTAAGAGTCTTGCATCTATTCCATCAAGAGAAGTTCTTATTTCAAAACTTCTTGGTTCACTTCAGTCACCTATTACAAATCTTGCTCGTGTGCTTAAGCAGATTGCAGAAAAAGATGGTGAAGCAGCACCTGCTGAGACACCAGCTGAGGCTTAATTTTTAAGCTGGATTGAAACTATTAATTAACTATTTTAAATCAGGAAAAACCTGAAACAAATTAAATCAAAAAAAGAAAAAAACGGAGGATTTATAAAATGACTACAGAAGAATTTATTGAGGCAATAAAGGGCATGTCTGTTCTTGAACTTAACGATCTTGTAAAGGCATGTGAGGAAGAATTTGGTGTATCTGCTGCTGCAGGTGTTGTTGTAGCTGGTGGTGCTGCAGGTGGAGCTGCTGCAGAAGAGAAGTCTGAGTTCGATGTTGAGCTTACAGATGTAGGACCAAACAAGGTTAAGGTTATCAAGGTTGTTCGTGAAATCACAGGTCTTGGACTTAAGGAAGCTAAGGAAGTTGTTGATAACGCTCCTAAGATGCTTAAAGAGCAGGTTAGCAAGGAAGAAGCTGACGCTATCAAGGCTAAGGTTGAAGAGCAGGGTGCTAAGGTTACTCTTAAATAATTTTTCAACTTTGAAATTAATTAAACAAAAAAATATAGCACGGGAGGCTTGTAATAAAGCTTCTCGTGCTTTTTGTTTAAATACTAATTATTGAAATTTGTTTGTTTTTTATGTTTATTTTTTTACGATAACACGGCATCTGGCAGTTTTTCCATTTGAAAGAACAGCATAAACAAAGGTTTTACCTTTGTTGACACCACTAACGTTTCCGTTGGAATCTATTGTTGCAACAGATGAATTTTCAGAATAGTAATCTGGAATTTCTTCTGAAACATATGGTTTAATATTGACACTTAGCTGTTTTGTTTTTCCGGTCTTAACTTTTAATCTTTTACCTAGGAATTTTACACTTACAGCCCTTGGTGTTACTGTTATCGAACAAGTAAGTGTTGCTCGTTTTTTCTTGAAAAAGAGAAAACCTCCTTGTTCTATTGTCACGGTAATTGTTGCGTTTCCTGTGTTCTTAGCAGTACAGGTTGCGCTGTTAATGCTTGTTTTTTCGACTGTTACGATATTTTCGTTACTGGAAGTATAGGTTGTTGTATCTTCATCCATAACTCCAAAAATATCGAGGGAGAAGCTATCTCCTGATAACATATGTTTTGAGGATTCGCTTAAAGTACATTCTCCACCATGGTCGCCACCGTCACCTGGAGCTGTTTTATTAGCAGCCGCAAGAGACGTTGTGTTAGGGAAAAAAGCCCCACAAAGTAGGGACAAAACGAGAATTATACATATATTTAATTTTTTCATTTTTTTATTCCCTCCTTTGTGAAATTTTAATATCCGATTGATACTACCTAATATTTTAATATATTATAAATTTAATGCAATAGTAAATCGTAATATTCTTTATTTTATACTGAAATATTGCTATTATAAATTTATTTTATAGTGAAATTATAATTAGGGATATTGTCAAATATGTGCCAAAATTATTATAAAAAAGTTATACTTTTTAAATCTATTGTTGATTTTTTTTGAGTACAATGTTAGCATTCTTGTTAAAAAAATAAGGGGAAGATTGATGATAACCTTTAAGAATTTTATCGGCCATACTAGAACAATTCTTCACCACAAGAAACTGGTGAGACATTATTGTTTTAAGGCGGGACTTTACAGACAGGGAATTATGCATGATTGGTCGAAGTATTCACCTGTTGAGTTTTGGACAGGTGTTAAGTATTATCAGGGTGGTAAAAGGAGTCCAAATGCTGCGGAAAAGGATATTTATGGGTTTTCTTATGCATGGCTTCATCATAAGGGAAGAAATAAGCATCATTTCGAATATTGGATTGATGTGAATCCTGAAAATCCTACAGAACTTATGGGGATGAAGATGGATTTAAATTACGCTGTGGAGATGTTTTGTGATAGGCTTTCTGCGAGTTTGAACTATAATCCTAAGACCTATCATGATGGAATGCCACTTGAGTATTATGAAAAACATAAAGGTCATTATGTGATGCATCCAGATACAGAGGCGCTTCTTCATAGGCTTCTATTGATGCTTAAGGAAAAGGGCGAGGATGAGACCTTTAAATATATTAAGTATGATTTACTTAAAAACAGGGATTACTAAAAATAAAGTGTGAGGATTTTATGAAGAATTTTTTAGGGAAGATATATAAGTATAGGAGATTTACTATTTTATTATATTTTCCAATTTATATGATCTGGTTTTTATGGCTTGAAAAAAGAGATACTGAATATGCATATATGTATTGTAAGTTAGACGATTATATTCCATTTAACGAGTATTTTATTATTCCATATATGCTTTGGTTTGTGTTTATTGTTATTTCGCTTTTGCTTATGGGGCTTAACCCTACAAGGTTTAAGATTTATAAAAAAGAATATCCATTGTATAATTATTTTAGAAGTCAGGATGAGAAAGATTTTGATAGATGCGTTATTAGTTTGATGCTTGGAATGACAATTTGCCTGATTATTTATACGATTTTTCCAAATGCCCAGGCACTTAGACCGGATGAACTTTCATATAATAATATTTTTGTGAAAGCGGTTGCTAAGTTGTATATGGGGGATACTTCAACTAATGTTTGCCCTAGTATACATACATATAATTCTATTGTTGTGACATATGCACTTTGGACCTCTAAGTCGACAAATAATGGAGGTGTAAGAGTTGAGAATGTTATTAAATTTATTTCGCTCTTACTTTGTATTATGATTTGTCTTTCAACAATGTTTTTAAAGCAGCATTCTGCTGTTGATGTATTCTTTGCGATTGTGCTTTGGATTATTATCTACTTTATAGTTTATTTTCCAAGTAGATTATCAGAATGGAAGAGTAAAAAATCTAATAATTAATTTCATAAAAAAAGCTGTAAACTCGTAAAAGTTTACAGCTATTTTAATTTTAACTATCTTGTTTTACGTTTCAACCTTTTCTGCTTTGAAGGTAAATCTAAATTCACTTCCTTCGCCAAGTTTTGATAAAACTTTTATTTCGCTATCGTGTCTTTCTGCAATGTTTCTTGCAATCATTAGTCCAAGACCAGTTCCTTTTTTGTTTTGTCTTAGCTTTGAAGTATAGAATTTTCTAAATATATTTGGAAGTTCTTCATCTGAAATTCCAGTACCATAGTCTTTGATTCCAACGGTGAGTAGTTCATTCTCCTCGTCCCTTGATAGGATTAAATCAATTTCACTATTTTCATTTGAGAACTTGACCGCATTATCGCAGATTATCATAAATAACTGGCGCAAGCGTTTGTAGTCGCCGTTGATTAGGTAGTTTACAGCTAAATCTTCGTTTACATCTTCATCTTTAACGCCATCTAATATAAGCTTAATTTCAATGTTTTTATCTTTTGCGATTATGCTTGCTTCTCGTTTTACATCTTCTAGGATTTGCAAGAGGCTTACAATCTCTTTATCCATTAGAAAATCAGGATTCTTCATTTTAGAAAGTGTGAAGAGGTCCGACACCAAAATATTGATATTTTCACATTCGGTAAGCATTCGGTTGTGATAATCCCTGACAGTTTCAGGATCGGTTACCACACCGTCGTTTAGTGTTTCAGCATAGCCTTTAATAACTGTAATAGGTGTTCTTAGTTCGTGAGAAACATTTGCAAAGAAATCAACCCTTTGTTTCTCTAAGTTTTCTTGCTCTTCTTTGATTTCTTCAAGTTTCTTTGCGAGGTAGGAAAGCTTTGCTTCGAGATTTTGAATCTGATAGGATGAAGCGGAGCTTTGAACGGGACTATAATCTCCTTCGGCCATTCGATTGATTGAATCACCTATATTATCGAGAGGTTTGGATATATGCCTCAGTAGAAGGATTGCTAGTGGAATCAAGATTATTAGGGCGATTCCGATACTGGAGGCTATGATGTAAAAGCCTTCTTTCATTCCGAGTGCCTTTTTGTCGAGCATTGATACCATCATAACTGCTCCTATTACGTTTGAATCATCATCTGTGATAGGAAGTGCAACTCGAAGTACTGTCATCTTATAAACATCATCAAAGTTGGAAGAAACTGCAGTTTCGCCAGTAAATGCTTTATTCAAAACTTCATCCATCTCATCTGTGATAGTTTCGTCTAATTCTGCATTAGTAAAATCAGAGTTGAGGGGAGCTTCTGCTGATGGGTTTGAAAAAATCCATACCTCATTTTGGTCGGCTTGAGAATATTCTTCAATACCGTCAATATAATTCATGAATTTATTTGGAGTGCCAGCAGCAGAGTATTCTTTGACTCTATTTACCACATTTTGACCTTGATTCACAAGGGTATTGTTATATGCGCCCATATACATGTTGCGGTAGATATAGGTGAAAAGAAAACCTAAGAAGGATGCAACAAGAATAATCATGATGACTAATAGCAAATATATCCTTAAGAGTAGGTCATTTCTTTTTAGAAAACTAGGTTGTTTTTTACTACTCATCAAAGGTCTCCAATTTATATCCTACACCCCAAACTGTTTTTAGGGTCCAATTTTTGTGTTCGTATTGATCGATTTTAGCTCTAAGTCTTTTAATATGCGAATCTACGGTTCTTGTGTCACCGTAGTAATCAAAGCCCCAGAGTCTGTCGAGAAGAGCGTCTCTTGTGAAAACCTTATTAGGGTTTGTAATAAGAAGCCACATAGTCTCGATTTCTTTCTTGGTAAGATTGATCATTTCTCCGTTTATTGTGAATGTGTACTCATTCAAATTAACAACCATATTATCGAGCTTAACTTCGTTGTTTTCCTTGTCGTTTTCGTCAACGTTCATTCGTCTTAAAACAGCGCGAAGTCTTGCCATTACTTCACCAGGACTGAATGGCTTAACAATGTAGTCGTCGGCGCCGATATCAAGTCCCATAATCTTTTCATAATCTTCGCCTCTGGCCGTAATTAGAATAATAGGTACGTTTGACTTTTTTCTTATTGATTTACAAACTGTATATCCGTCCTTTTCAGGCATCATAACATCTAAAAGAAGAGCAACAGGCTCATATGTTTCATATAATTTTTCTGCCATTGCACCATCGGATGCAACAAGGGGTTCAAACCCTTCTCTTTTAAGGTATGCACTCAAAACATTGGTGATATCTTTATTATCGTCTGCAACTAAAATGTACTGCATAGATTCCTCCTCCGTTCCACTAATAATACACTACAAATCATACATTTATAAATAATATAATAGAAAAATACTCTTTAAACCCACTTTTATACGCACAAACTAATCAATTATATTATCAAACTAAATTTGAATTATGTCAAGAAATTTAGGTGCTGTCTGGGTAAAATTGAGGCAAATATTAGTTATAGATGAAAAAAAATACACAAAAAAGTTAAAAACTATCATATTTTATGTTGCAATTTGCACAAAAAGATGGTAGTATTGTAAGAGTATTTTTTCGTGTTTTTGCACTTTGAGTCATTTGCTGTGGATGGGGATGTTTAAAGGTGATTAGGATATCTAATGGCAGATGCTCAAAAAGGGGAGAAAGTAGGTGAAGCTTTGCTTAGAAGAAAGTCCAGAAATAAGCTTGCTGCATCGACCGTTGCGGGTATTTTGTTCTTGGTGTTGGTCGTTTCAGTAGTTTTTGGTGTTAAAACTTATGCACTTGAAAAACAGAAAACTGAATATCAGGCACAGTATAGAGAACTTAAAGAAGAGCAGGCTGAATTAAAGGAAAATGACGAAGAAATAAAAGAGTACGAAGACTATACTAAATCCAAGAAGTATATGGAAAATGTTGCAAGACAGAAACTTGGTCTTGCATATCCGGGAGAGATAGTTTTTGAACCAGATGAAGAATAAAGGAATTGCGGAGGAAGCAATTCCTTTTTTTTCTTATAAAAGAATTTTTTTCTTATAAAAAATCGGTTATAATAGATTTAAATAATTCTTCGAATGACTGGGAGGTGAGCTTTATTGAAGACATCGGATAAGGTTATTAAGAATATTAAGGATAAAGGGTTAGTTGAAAAGTATGATACAGTTGTTGTTGGTGTGTCAGGTGGTGCAGATTCACTCTTTCTTTTGAAGTGTCTTGAGAAGATTCAGTCGGAGATGTGCCTTAACTTAGTTGTGGTTCATGTGAATCATGGACTTAGGGGTGAGGATGCTGATAGAGATGAGAAATTTGTTAGTTCCTATTCTAAGAAGCATAGCCTTAGATTCTTTTCTTTTAAGGAAAATGTCTCTGAACTTGCAGACAAGAATGGTCTTAGCGAAGAAGAGGCAGGGAGAAATTACAGGATTTCTTGCTTTAGAAAGGTTTTAAAGGAAGTCGCTAAGACTGAGGAGGCTAAGTATACACAAGATACAAACTACAAATTAGCGCTTGCTCATCATATGGATGATCAGGTTGAGACAGTAATTTTCCAGATGCTTAGAGGAAGCTCTCTTAAAGGTCTTACTGGAATGAAGGAACTGAGCGATTTTCAAGATGTTAAAGTTGGTGAAAAAGGTGAAAAGACTGTTGTTTTAATTAGGCCACTTCTTTGTGTTAGGAAAAATGAGATTCTTAGTGAGCTTAAAGATAGTGGGACTGAGTGGTGTGAGGATGTAACTAATTCTGAAACTGAACACTCCAGGAATAAGCTTAGAAATGATGTTATTCCTTATCTTGAGAAGGAAATTCAGAAGGAAACAGTGGGACATATTGCAGAGATGTCAAAGGATCTTGCTGAGATTGATGATTATCTTGAAATACACACAACTAATGAGTTTAATAGGCTTGTGAAGCTTTCTGACGATAAGGCTGGAATTGATGTGGAAGGGTTTAGTTCTCTCCATCCAGCAATAAAGAAGTGTGTTGCTATTAGGGTTATTAGTGCTGTTGCTGGCGCTAGGAAGAATTTGACAAAGAATCATATACAGATGTTTTTAAGGCTTAGTGAGGGCGAGACTGGAAAGAAAATCATTCTTCCAGGTAGAGTTGTTTGTGAGAGAGTTTATGATAATATCTTTGTCTATAAAAAGAGAGGCAACAAGGGAAATAATATTACAGCTGTGCAATCTGCATTTTCAGAGGAAGTTTCTGAAGAGGTGATTTTTGATAAGGGTGAATTAGTTAAAAAGAAGTCTATTCTTATGGATATTAGCTTTAATGTACTTAAGGCGCACAGAGTTGATAGTACAGCGATTGACCGAATGAAAAAAACAAGTTGTATAAAGTACTTTGATTGTGATAAAATAAGTGACGCACTTGTACTTAGATATCCTAAGGAGGGGGACTATATTCTTCTTTCAAGAGGGATGGAAAAGAAATTAAGTAGGATTATGATTGACTTAAAGATTCCTAGGGAGGACAGAAAGAATCTTTTGGTGCTTGCTTCAGGTTCTCATGTGGTTTGGATTCCTGAGCTTAATAGGGTGAGTGCTGGAGCTTATGTTGATGAAAAAACAAAGAGAATCATTATTGCTGAAATTGGCGATATAGCATAGTAATGCATTAGCGTAATAGTGCAATAGGAGGTGTGATATGGATAATATCAGTGTTCTTATTTCTGAAGAAGATATCAATAAGAGAATTAAGGAATTGGCGGATGAGATTAATCGTGATTATGAGGGGAAAGAAATCAGGATTATCGGTATTTTAAAGGGTTCTGTTTACTTTATGACTGAGCTTACAAAACATATTACAGTTCCTGTGACCTTTGATTATATTGATGTTTCGAGCTATGGAAACCAGATGTCTGCTGGGAAGCTGGTTGTTAAAAAGAAACTTGATGAAGAGATTAAAGGACTTGATTGCATTATAATTGAGGATATCATTGATACGGGTAATACCCTTTCGATGCTTAAGAATGAGCTTTCTAAGATGAAGCCTGCATCTCTTGAAATCTGTACACTTTTAGATAAACCTTCTAGAAGGGCGGTTTTAGTTGATGTTAAGTATAAGGGCTTTGAAATAGAAGATAAGTTTGTTGTTGGCTGCGGAATGGATTATGCGCAGAAGTATAGGAATCTTACTTATGTAGGAGTTATTGAGAATTAGAGCATATATGGGGAACCCATATATTATATGGGGAAAACCATATATAAATAGGGTGATTAAGGTATTTGTAGGGATATTGAATGGTAAAGTGATAGGTAAATTTTTATTAGGAGGACAGATATGGAAGGCGAAAGAAAGTCAAGAGGCCTATTGTATTTAATAATTGCCGCAATTATTTTCTTTGGATTTTTTATGTACAATAGAATGAGAGATACTGCCTTAGTTGATGCGGAGTACAATTTAAAGGTATTGCAGCAGGATATTGAAAAAGGTAAGGTTGAAGAGGTTCATGTGTATCCTGGAAGTACAACTCCAAATGGTGAAGTTAAGGTGGTTTTCAATAGTAAGGAGAAGATTGCAGATAAATCATTTTATGTTTCTGATGTTGGAAGAGTTGAGGAAATTCTTGTTGGTATTGATAAGGATGGATTTTCATATACAGTTCATAAGGTTGAGTCTGAGTTCTCAGGTTTCAAGGTGTTGATAATCATTGAGATTGTGATGCTTGTGCTATTCATACTCTTTATGATTGCTGGCCTACCTTCTATGAGGATGAACCAGGGTGGCAATGACAGGATGATGAATTTTGGTAAGAGTCGTGCTACAAGGATTGATCCAGATGATGAGTCTGCAAAGAGATTTGATGATGTTGCAGGTCTTATGGAAGAAAAGGAAGAACTTGAGGAGGTTGTTAACTTTCTTAGGGAACCTAATAAATATACCTCTGTTGGAGCTAGAATTCCTAAGGGTATGATTCTTGTTGGTCCTCCGGGAACTGGTAAAACCCTTCTTGCGAAGGCTGTTGCAGGAGAAGCTGGAGTTCCTTTCTTTAGTTTGTCTGGTTCTGACTTTGTTGAGATGTTTGTTGGTGTCGGTGCTTCTAGAGTAAGAGATATGTTCTCTGAAGCTAAGAAAAACGCACCTTGTATCATCTTTATTGATGAGATTGATGCCGTTGCAAGAAAGCGTGGTAGCGGTCTTGGTGGTGGCCATGATGAAAGAGAGCAAACCTTAAATCAGCTTCTTGTTGAGATGGATGGTTTTGGAGTTAATCAAGGGATTATTGTTATGGCGGCTACAAACCGTGTTGATATCCTTGATCCTGCGATTCTTCGTCCGGGAAGATTTGATAGAAGGATTTCTGTTGGTCGTCCTGATGTTAGAGGTAGAGAGGAAATTCTTCAGGTTCATGCGAAGGGTAAGCCTTTAGCGGATGATGTTGATTTGAAGAAGGTGGCCCATACAACTGTTGGATTTACTGGTGCAGATCTTGAGAACCTCTTGAATGAGGCTGCAATCGCTTGTGCTAAGGAAGGAAGACAGTACGTCACTGAAGAAGATATTAGTAAGTCATTTATTAAACTTGGAATCGGAACTGAGAAGAAGAGTAGAATTGTTTCAGAGAGAGATAGAAAGATTACTGCATATCACGAGTCTGGACATGCAATTCTTTTCCATGTTCTTCCGGATGTTGGTCCTGTACATATTGTTTCTATTATTCCTACAGGTCATGGAGCTGCTGGTTATACAATGCCTATCGATGAAAATGATGATATGTTTGTGACTAGAGGTCAGATGCTTCAGGAAATTAAGGTTGATCTTGGTGGAAGAATTGCTGAGTCTCTTATTTTTGATGATATCACAACAGGAGCATCTCAGGATATTAAGCAGGCTACAGAGACTGCTAGAAACATGGTTACCAAGTTTGGTTTTTCAGATGTTGTTGGTATGGTTAACTATGCTGATGAGGATGAGGTCTTCGTTGGAAGAGACTATGGTCATACAAGTAAAGCATATAGTGATGGTGTTGCAACCAGTATTGATATGGAAGTTAAGAAGATTATCGATGAGTGTTATCGTGATGCGAAGCGCATTCTTGAAGAAAATATCGATATTCTACATAAATCTGCCAATCTCTTGTTAGAAAAAGAGAGAATTACAAGGCAGGAGTTTGAAGCTCTTTTTGAGGAATAAAAGATTAAATGCTTTTGAAGGTATTTGTTGATTTTTACTAAAATGATATGGTGATGTGTGGCAAAGCTTGAAAGTGTTGGTTAAAATGTCCATAAACGGACAGTTAAAAAACGGTGTTTTTGGTTAAATTTACTAATGATAATTTTTTTATGTTAAAATTGCACAAAAAAAATCGTAAATTTTTGTCAACTTTATGCACACTTTCCTAATGAAGTTGCATATAATAACACACGTAAACCCCAATACATTATATAGTTTTTGCTACACCCCATAAGTAACAAAAATACCTTCTCCAAAAGAGTGTGACTCCCCAAGTCATACTCTTTTTCTTTTGTCAAAAACAGAAAGGAAAGAATTATGAATTTGTTTAAGGGTAAGAAGTTAGCGTATTTATGTGCATTATCAATCGTGCTTTCGCTGATAATTGCATGTGTGGGGGAACAAAAAAAGGTTATTGCTGAAACAGATGCAACCTCAGGAAGCAGCGTTTCTAGTTCAGAGAGTTCTAGTAAACTAACGCCTACCTTTGAAGAGGACGAAAGAAGGGCGGTTTGGTTTTCGTTTATTGATATGAGCCGTAATGGAAAGGCTATCGTTCGTAGTGAGTCAGCTTTTAGAAGTTCAATTAGAAGTAAGTTCCAAATAGTTAAGAAGATGAATATGAATAGGGTTATTGTGCATGTTAGGCCGGTTGCGGATGCTTTTTATCCATCTGATTATTTCCCTTCTTCATATTATATAACTGGAAAACAGGGTAAGAAGCTTAAGTATGACCCTTTGAAAATCATGGTTGAAGAGGCTCATGATGCTAAGCTTAATATTGAGGCATGGATTAATCCATACAGGGTTACACTCCGTTCTACTAGTATTTATTCGCTTGCTAAGTCTAATCCAGCAAGAAAGTGGTATTCAAAGTCTTCTACTAAGAGAAATGTTTTGATTTATGGTTCTCAGATTTTTTTTAATCCTGCAAAACAGCAGGTTAGAGACTTAATTGTAAACGGTGTTAAGGAGATTGTTAAGAACTACGATGTCGATGGAATCCATATGGATGATTATTTTTATCCATCACTTTCACCAAGTAGTTATGCTAATCAGTTTGATGCGCCAGAATATAAGTCTTATGTTAAGGATTGTAAGAAAAATGCTTACGCTCCAATGTCTATTGTCAATTGGAGAAGAGAGAATGTAAATAAGCTTGTTAGAGCTATTTATTCTGCAATTAAAGAGATTGACTCAGGCGTTGAATTTGGTATTAGTCCTGCTGGTAATATCGATAATTTGCTAAGTAACAGCAGTTACTATGTTGATATTAAGAAGTGGTGCAATTCGACGGGTTATGTGGATTATGTTGCGCCACAGATTTATTGGGATTTTGACTATGGTCAATATTCATATGATAAGGTTTCTAAAAGATGGGCAGCCATCGTTAATCCATCAAAGGTAGCACTTTATTCTGGCCTTGGAATATACAGGGCTGTGCCTCCTACTTCTGGACAGTTTGGAAACACAAACATATTTAAGGATATGGTGAAATATACACGTTCACAAAGTAAGTTTAGTGGCTTTTATTTCTACAGTTATTATGGCTTAGCTAGTAGCTATACAAAGAGGCAGGTTAATGCCATGTTAAATATTCTTAAATAAAGTGAATTTGTTGACACATTGTTTGCAATGGTGCTATAATCTAGTGCATTGATAAAATTTGATAATCTTTAAAGTGAGGGAAATTTACATGGGAATTTTGCATGAGTGGCGTGAGTATGCCTATGGAGTAGATTATAATTCAAAGGTAGGTCAGGCAATCTGGAGAAAATATTTTGATGAGGAAAAGGTTGTCTATGAAGATCTTTTATCAAGACCAACAGAGGTAACTGAAAGTACAGTTGGTGAACTTGCTAGTAAGTATAATATGGAACTTAAGTATATGGCAGGTTTCCTTGATGGAATTAATGAAAGTCTTAAAGAACCTAACGATATCGAAAATATGGATGAAAACACCACCGTTAAGTTGGATATAGATCTTGAGAAGCTTTACTATAATATGGTAGGAGCTAAGGCAAAGTGGTTATATGAAATGCCTGTTTGGGATGAGCTTCTTTCAGAAGAGAAGAGAAAAGAGATTTACAAGGCTTCAAAGCTTTCTGGTACAGTAGTTAATGATAAGAAGGTTGGAAGAAATGATCCTTGTCCATGCGGCAGTGGTAAGAAATATAAGTTCTGCTGTGGAAGAAACTAATTTGTCTTTAATTTTTAATTCAGCATATATATGAAAGAGGGTATGACTATGAAAAAGAAGGTTTTATCTATTCTTGTTGACAACTCAGCTGGTGTTCTAAGTCGTGTTTCAGGACTTTTTAGTAGAAGAGGCTATAATATTGATAGTCTTACTGTTGGAGAAACTGAAAATCCGGCTTTCTCAAGAATGACAGTTGTTGCCAGAGGTGATGACCAGATTCTTGATCAGATTAAGAAACAGTTGGAAAAACTTGAGGATGTTAGAGAAGTTAAGGAATTAGAGGATGGAAAGTCTGTAACAAGAGAGCTTGTCCTTATTACTATTGGAGTTTCACCTGAGAAACGTGGTGAGATTACATCCTTAGCTGAAATTTTCAGAGCTAACATTGTTGACGTTGAGGTTGATTCTGTTATGGTTGAAATTACAGGAAATCAGAGAAAGATTTCAGCGTTCATTAGTTTGCTTGATAACTATGAAATCATTGAGCTTGTTCGTACTGGTATTGCTGGTCTCGGAAGAGGAAAAGAGAGCTTTGATGATGATATGAGTGATTGAGCTTTTGTTTAAATCAAAATATAACTTTTAGTTATTAGAGTTTTGAGAATTATTATATTTGGGAATTTCTGGAGATTCAGAGGTCCCTGAACATATTATTCATATATTTAAGGAGGATATTTAAAAATGTCAGATGCAAAAATTTATTATGAGAGTGACTGTAATTTAGCAGCACTTGAAGGCAAGAAGATTGCTATTATTGGTTACGGAAGTCAGGGACACGCACATGCCCTTAACTTAAAAGAGTCAGGTCTTGACGTTGTTATCGGTCTTTATGAAGGATCAAAGTCTAAGGCTAAGGCTGAGTCTCAGGGACTCACAGTTCTTTCAGTAGCAGAAGCTACAAAGCAGTCAGATGTTATCATGGTTCTTATCCCAGATGAGAAGCAGGCTGCTATGTATAAGAGTGATATCGAGCCAAACCTTGAAGCTGGAAACATGCTTATGTTCGCTCATGGTTTCAACATTCACTTCAATCAGATCGTTCCACCAGCAGACGTTGATGTTACAATGATCGCTCCTAAGGCTCCAGGACATACAGTTCGTTCTGAGTATCAGGCAGGAAAGGGTACACCTTGTCTTGTAGCTGTTCAGCAGGATGCTACAGGAAAGGCTCTTGAGAAGGCACTTGCTTATGGTGCTGGTATCGGTGGAGCTCGTGCAGGAATCCTTTCAACAACATTTAGAACAGAGACAGAAACAGACCTCTTCGGTGAGCAGGCAGTACTTTGTGGTGGTGTTTGTGCACTTATGCAGGCTGGTTTTGAGACACTTACAGAAGCTGGTTATGACCCAAGAAACGCTTATTTCGAGTGTATTCATGAAATGAAGCTCATCGTAGACCTTATTTATCAGTCAGGTTTCGCAGGAATGAGATATTCAATTTCTAACACAGCTGAGTATGGTGATTATATTACAGGTCCTAAGATCATTACTGAGGATACAAAGAAGGCTATGAAGAAGGTTCTTCAGGATATCCAGGATGGTACATTTGCTAAGGACTTCCTTCTTGATATGTCTAGTGCAGGTGGAAAGGCTCACTTTACAGCACTTCGTAACCTTGCATCAGAGCATCCATCAGAGAAGGTTGGTGCTGAAATCCGTAAGCTTTATAGCTGGAGTGATGAGAGCAAGCTTATCAACAACTAATTAGCATCTTATAGATTATATTAATTGTATATTCTGCACCGTTATTATCTGTGATTCAGATGATGACGGTGCTTTTTTATGTTTTTTTACATCTTTTATAATGAAGTTTCATTCAAAATATGATATAGTATTCATATCGAAATCTTATGAATGGGAGTTGGTTGTATGAAAATTGTTGTTTTAGAGGGAAAAGCTGTTAGCTCAGATGTTCTAAATTGGGGTATTCTTGGCGAGTTGGGCGATGTCACTATTTATGAAAATAGTTCTGAGGAAGATAAGTGGGAAAAGATTAAGGATGCAGATGTTGTTCTCGTTAATAAGGTTCTCTTTAATGAAGAGGTGTTTGAGAAAAACCCAAAGCTTAAGTATGTTGGGGTCTGCGCTACTGGATATAACAATGTTGATCTTGAAGCAGCTAGAAGTCATAATGTTGCTGTGACGTATGCACCTGCTTATTCAACGCCTTCGGTTGTGCAAATGACCTGGGCTTTTATTCTTGAACTTGCCTGCAGGGTGCATATTCATGCAAAGTCCGTAGAACAGGGTGATTGGTCTAGGTCTGGCGTGTTTACATATACGGTTGCACGAATTACAGAGCTTACGGATAAAATCCTTGGAATATATGGCTTTGGTAATATTGGAAGAGAGGTTGCTAAGATTGCAAAGGCCTTTGGAATGAAGGTTCTTGTTTGTACTAAACATCCGGAGAAGTATGAAGGAGAGGCAAATTTCGTTAGTGAGGAAGAACTTTTTAGGAAGTCAGATATTATTTCTTTCCATTGTCCATTAACTGAGGAAACTCGTGAAAAGGTAAATAAAGATACAATAGACATGATGAAGGATGGGGTTATGATTGTCAATGTTTCTAGAGGTCTTGTGGTTAATGAGGCAGATTTAAGAGATGCGCTTATCAGTGGAAAGGTTGCTGCGGCTGCTGTTGACGTGGTTTCTGCAGAACCAATAAAAGAGGATAATCCATTACTTTCTGCACCTAATATTGTGATTACTCCACATATTGCATGGGCTACAATTGAGGCTAAGCAAAGATTACTTGACATCGTGGTTGAGAATTTGAAGGCTTTTTTGGATGGAAAAGAATTAAACAGGGTTTGATTTAAATTAGATTAGGATTTGGTTTTGATTGAATTTAAGGGGGTATATTAGATGAATTTAAAGCATATTAAGGTTTTTGTTAATGTTTTTCAGGAAAAAAGTGTTACTAGAGCGGCTAAGAGACTTGGGCTTACACAGCCTGCAACAAGTCTTGCGGTTAGAGAGCTTGAAGAGTATTATGGCACAAAGCTTTTTGAAAAGGATGGTAGAGGAATTAGACCGACTGATGCGGCGGTGCATTTTTACCCGGAGGCATCGAGACTCATTTCTCTATATGATGAGATGGATGCTGGTATGAAGAACTGGAATGTCGAAGGTCGAATTAAACTTGGCTCTAGTATCAGTATTGGTTCTTGTATTTTGCCTGGTATGATTAAGAAGTTTAATTATAAATATAGAGATTTAAAGATTCAGGTTACAATAGACAGTTCAGATGTTATTCAGAATAAGATTATTGAAAATCAATTAGATTTCGCATTAATTGAAGGAAATGTTCATAGTGAAAAAATTGTTTGCGAAAAATTTATGCAAGATGAATTGGTTCCAATTTGTTCGAGATTCCATAAATTTGCAGGTCGAGAAGATGTAGAAATTTCTGAATTGTTGAATGAAAAATTCTTGATGCGTGAACCAAATTCTGGTACAAGACAGCAGGCAGAAAGTTGCTTTAAAATGAATGGAATTTTCATTGAACCAATTTGGGAGAGTACTAGTACAGCCGCCCTAATTAACGCGGTTGCGGAAGATATTGGAATTTCGGTTTTGCCAAAACGAATGCTCGATTATCAGATTAAAATGAATAAAATTTTCACCTTTAGTATTAAAGGAATTAATCTAAAAAGAGATTACAATATTATTTATCATGAGAACAAATTTTTGAATGATACAATGAAAGATTTTATTAATATGATTAAGGAAGATGGAGAAAAAAATAGATAAAACTCGGTGGCATTCTAATAGGGGTTTATGCTTGACAAATACTACAAACATGGGTAGAATTTTAGTTAAGTTAGTGAACAATTGAGCGTCATTAATAATAAAATTTTTTGGAGGTTGAAACAAATTGTTTCCGGTTCGAAAATTCTTTGTGGATAATCAAAGACCTAAGATATGTGCGTCTATAACAGAGGAAGATAAGCTTTCTGTCACTGCGGCTGCAGATATTATGGTTCAGAAAAAAGTTGATATTGTAGAGTGGAGGATTGACTTCTTTAAGAAATTGGAGGATTTTTCTGAGGTGGAGGAAACTTTGAAAAGAGTCCATGAATCATTGGGGAAGATTCCTTTACTTGTTACATATAGAACAGAAAATGAAGGTGGAAATGGTAAGCTTTCTGGTGAGGAGTATCGAGAGCTTATTTTGAATCTTTCTAAAAATTGTTTTGTTGATTTGGTTGATGTTGAAGTTTTTAATGGTAGAGTTATGGAAGACGATGTTAAGGCTTTTTGCGGAGATGAAGGCCTTACTGTTCCTGAAATCTTAGAATTTATCCAGACTGTTAGAGAAAATGCTGCAGTTATAGGTTCTTATCATAACTTTAAATCAACACCTGATAAGGAGACAATTAAGGCTGCGCTTGAGATTATTGATAGTGTTGGCTGTGACATCCTTAAAATCGCTTTAATGCCTGAAAAAAACGGTGATGTGCTTCGACTTATGACGAGTGTTAATGAGCTCAAGGAAGAAGGTACTTCGAAACCAATTATTGCTATGTCAATGGGTAAGATTGGTAGCGTGAGCAGGGTTATTGGTGAAAGTTTTGGTTCATGTCTTACATTTGCAAGTGTTGGACAAGAAAGTGCACCAGGACAGATAGAGGTTTCAAAATTAACAAATCTTTTAGATACAATGCATTCATTACGATAGGAGGAGAGAAAATGAAAAAGCTTAGCGGACATATATTTTTAATAGGATTTATGGGTGTCGGCAAGTCTGCCGTTGCTAGCGAGCTTAGTAGAAAAATTGAGAAGACTGAGATTGATACAGATAAGTTTATTGAAAATGCTTTAAAGATGAGTATTCCAGAGATTTTTGAAAAGAAGGGCGAAGCATATTTTAGAACCTGCGAGTCTAAGATTTTACTTAGAATTTCTCAATTATCACCAAGAGTAGTTTCTTGTGGTGGTGGTTTTGTTATGAATGAGAAAAATGTTAAGAAGATGAAGAGGATGGGTACTATCATTCTTTTAAAGGCTTCACCTGAGACAATCTATGAAAGACTTAAGGATACAGACGATAGACCACTTCTTAAGGGAAATATGAATGTTGAATATATTTCTAAGCTTATGAGCGAGAGAATGCCTATATATGAAAGCGCTGCAGACGTTATTATAGAGACGGATGGACTTACTCCAAACGATGTCGCACAGAAAATTGATAGGTTGGTTTAGGAATTGTAGAAATTGCTTGAAAATAAGCACGATTTAGTTTAAAATAAAGAGACGCGATTTTGAAAATTGTGAATGCTGTGTTATGCAGCAGCTGTTATTGAAATATTAATAATATGATTTTTAGGAGGAATTACAATGGTATCAGCAAACGATTTTAGAAATGGACTTACAGTTGAAATTGAAGGAAACGTTTATCAGGTTATTGAATTTCAGCATGTTAAACCAGGAAAAGGAGCAGCTTTCGTTCGTACAAAGTTAAAGAATATTAAGAGTGGTGGCGTGGTTGAGCGTTCTTTCAGACCAACTGAAAAATTCGAGAATGCACATATAGATCGTGCTGATATGCAGTTTTTATATAAAGACGATATGTATCACTTCATGAATACAGAGACATATGATCAGATTGATATGACAGAGGATCAAGTTGGTGATTCAATGAAGTTTGTTAAGGAAAATGAGATGGTTAAGATGCTTTCACATGCTGGTGAAGTGTTCGCTATTGAGCCACCTATTACAGTTGAGCTTGAGATTACTGAGACTGAGCCAGGTGTTAAGGGTGATACAGCTACAGGTGCTACAAAGCCTGCTATCGTTGAGACAGGTGCTCAGGTTCTTGTACCACTTTTCGTTAACCAGGGAGATAGAGTTGTTATTGATACTCGTACAGGTGAGTATTCAAAGAGAGTTTAATTCTATATTAAATAGATATACAATTTTAAAACTACGAAAACAGGCAGTCAGGGAGGAATCTTTGACTGCTTTCTGTTAAAAATGGATTTAGCATTATCTTAGGTTTGTTAGGGCTAAGTGATTAGGAGGAAAGCAAGAAAATGGACTATGGGTTAATTGGATACCCTTTGGGACATAGTTTTTCAAAGGAAATTCATGAATCTATTGCTAGTTATACATATGAGATTCATCAATTAGAGGAAAGTGAAGTTGACAGTTTTATGAAGGCAAGGGAATTTAAGGCTATTAATGTTACGATTCCTTATAAGCAGACTGTTATTCCTTATCTTGATTCGATGGATGACAATGCAAGGGCTATTGGTGCTTGCAATACAATAGTTAATAGAGGTGGAAAGCTCTGTGGTCATAATACAGATTTTTCTGGATTTGAATATATGGTTAAGAAACATAATATTCAGATTGAAGGGAAAAAATGCTTATGCCTTGGAGATGGCGGTGCATCTAAGGCTGTTGTTGCTGTTCTTAAGAAGTATAATGCAGCTGAGGTTATTATTGTTGATATCAGAAAAACAGAGAATGCAATTACTTATGATGAGTGCTTCGAGAAGCATACAGATGCTGAAGTTATTGTAAATTGCACACCTGTTGGTATGTATCCTAAGGTTGATGCTTCACCTGTGGATTTAACAAAGTTCCCTAAGTGTGAGGCTGTTGCAGATGTTATTTATAATCCTCTTGAGACTCGTTTGGTTGCTCAGGCAAAGAGCCTTGGGATGATTGGTGTTAATGGTTTGGAAATGCTTGTTGCTCAGGCGTTCTATGCAATTGAATTCTTCGTGGAAACTAAACTTCCTGAAGAGAAGATTGATGAAGTTTACCAAAAGATTTATGCTGAAAAGAAGGCTGAGGAAGATAAGGCCGGAAAGTAATGGAGGCGAATATGAGTAAAGAAGATAAAGATGGATTTGATGAGTATTTAAAGGATAGCAAGAAGGATAAGAAGGACTCAAAGAAGGTTGATGATATTGATCTTAACGTTGAAGATGGAAGTTTTGGCGAGGTTAAGATTGCAGCTGGTGTTTTAGCTACAATTTCAGCTCATGCAGCCATGGAAATTGATGGCGTTGTTGAGACCTTTGGTGGATTTACAAGCGATCTTAAGTCTATGATGGGATTAAAGACTGATACCAAGGGTATTAAGGTTAATTTTATCGATGAAAAGCTTGAAATTACTGCACTTCTTAACGTGAAATATGGCAATAGTATCCCTGAGATTTCTAAAGAAGTTCAGGCTAGAATTAAAGAAAAGATTGAATATATGACAGGTCTTAGTGTTGAGAAGGTTAATGTTAGAATCGCTGGTGTGACCTATGAAGAACCAATAGAAGAGGCGTGAGAGGAAGTATCATGAAGAAAACAGAATTTAGAGAGAATATATTTAAGATGTTATTTGCAGCGCTTTATCATACTGATGAGGAATCAGCTGAGCAGGCTGCGCTCTATATCGATACACTTGGTAACATCAGTGAAAAGAATAAGGAAAATCTTGTTAAAAAATATGAGGGTGTGCTTGCACACCGTGAGGAAATTGATGGATGGATAAATGAGAAGGCTGAGGGATGGGACACCCAGAGAATGGCTAGAGCTGATTTGTGCGCCCTTAGACTTGGAATTTATGAGATGGTTTTTGATGAAGACGTGGCAGTGAAGGTTGCTATGAGTGAGGCTGTTAATATTATTAGTGAATTTGGAACTGAAAAATCGCCTGACTTTGTTAATGGAATTCTTGCAGCTGTAAATAAGGATGAGAAGATTGAGAAGTGCAAGAAGACTGAAAGAGTAATTGAAGCTACCATGAAGGCAGAAGGAAATGAATGATAAAGATGTAATATCAGTATCCCAAATAAATAAGTATATAAAAGACATGTTCGCGAGAGATTATAATCTCAATGGTGTAGATGTTATTGGAGAGGTTTCAAACTGCAAATATCACTCATCCGGACATGTTTATTTTACGTTAAAGGACTCTTCGTCTCAGATATCCTGCGTTATGTTTGCGTCGGCAGTTAGAACTGGGCTTAAGTTTAAGCTTGAAAACGGTGCGAAGGTAATTGTTAGGGGACAGATTTCTGTTTATGAGAGAGATGGAAAGTATCAAATCTATGTTAAGAAGGTTGATAAAGAAGGAAAAGGTAACCTTCATGAAGAATTAGAAAAGATTAAGAAGAAGCTTAGTGCGGAAGGGCTTTTTGATGACGACCATAAACAGGCTATTCCTAAATATGCGAAGAAAATTGGAGTTGTTACCAGTCGAACCGGTGCTGTTATCCAGGATATTTTGAATGTTTCTCACAGAAGAAATCCTTTTGTTCAGATTATCCTGTATCCTGCGAATGTACAGGGAGATGGCGCTGATAAGACTATTATTGACGGTATAAATTATTTTAATAAGACAGATGTTGATACTATTATTATTGGTAGAGGCGGCGGAAGTATGGAGGATCTGTGGTGCTTTAATAGTGAGAATCTTGCCAGAGTTATTTTTGCATCAAAAAAGCCTATTATTTCTGCGGTGGGACATGAAACAGACTTTACAATCGCGGATTTTGTCAGTGATATAAGAGTTCCTACTCCATCTGCAGCTGCTGAAATTGCGGTGTTTGACTATGAAGAATATATGAGTGATTTGCTCAACCTTGAGTTTACCTTAAAGAGAAGCATGAAGGAGTTGGTTTCTCGAAAGAGAGAGAAGATTATTGAGAAAGAGCGTCTCCTTAAGTCATATGGTCCTCATGATTTGATTAAGCAAAGAAGGCTTTATATTGATAGTCTCGACGAAAAACTTAAAAACCTGATGAATATTAAGGTGCAAGATAAGAAGCATGTTTTAGCTACTTATGAGGATAGAATTAAGACCTTGATGAATATTAAGGTGAAAGATAAAAAGCATGCACTTTTGATTCTTGTTGAAGCTATGAAGGGTGTTTCGCCTTTGAATAAGCTTTCTAGCGGATATGCTTTTGTGGCAGGCGAAGATGGAAAAGGAATTAAGAGTGTTTTGGATATCAAAGAAAATGATGAATTAAAACTTACATTTACTGATGGTAAGGCAAAAGTTAAGGTTTTGGAGGTTGAAAATGGCAGAGGATAAGAAAACTATTGAGGAATCTCTTGAAAAAGTTGAGAAAATTATTTCTAGTCTTCAGGGGAATGATTTGACTTTAGATGAGTCTTTTAAGAAGTATGAAGAGGGACTTAAGCTTATTGAGTTTTGTAAAAATGAGATAGATAAGGTTGAGAAAAAGCTTGTTATTGAAGATGGTGATGACCCATTCGCTGATTCAAGTGATGATTCATACGAAGATTTTAGTGACCTTCCGTTCAGTTGATTTAAGTGATGATTAATTC
>JAILNN010000250.1 GCA_024691565.1 Lachnospiraceae bacterium
TACGAAAAAGATTATCCAGATATTCTGCAATGTATTGAGTGTTTACTTAACTATATTAAAGATAATGAAGAAGCAGATTTTGCTGTTTTTAAGAAAAAGCATTCTAAAGAGTTTTTTTATATAGATGGTTCGTTAAAGTAAGGAGGATTATATATGGGCTGGATATCCAATGTGGCTTCAACAGTAGGTAGTTTTATTAGCAGTATTGCACCGTCTGTTGGTACCAAGATAGGGGGATTTGCAAGTAAATTTTTAGGTATTGTAGAAAAGTTACCAATTCCTGGGTTGGAAATTATTAAAGTTGTATCAACAGTTGCATCGATTGTGAATATGGTAGTGAAGTTGTTAGACATCGAAACAGAAATGAATCCAGAAATTTTGGGTGCAAAAGTTGAACAATGTGATAAAAGTATAGAGGAGTTTGATGATGTTGAAGCTTATATAAAGTATTTAAAAAATGATATTGTTTTAGATAAACAAAGATTTGATAGTTTATCAATGGAAGAAAGATTTGGGTGTAAAATTGTTGGGATGAGCTTAGAAACAAAAGCCATTGAGAATAAGTTGGATGATATAGTGATAACTCCAGAATCGCTTGCACTTTTGATTAAGTTAGAAAAAAGTGGTTTTAATATTGAAGCTAAAACTTTACTAAATACTATTAATGCTTTAAAAGAAAGTGGAATAACAGATATGGATGAAGTTGTTGCTTTTTTTGAAGGGAAAGGAGGTAATGATAGGATTAAAACAGGTGAAGTTATTACGAAAGAACTAGGAGATGAATCATTTGGTAAAGTATTAGATTTACAAGAAGCAGTTAGAGAATTTGAGGAGGATTAAATTATGGAAATTTTATCAACAATTAAAATGACAAAGGATGTTATAGAAATTGCAAAACCAGTTATAGAAACAATAGCGGTAAAATTACAAGGAACAATGAAAGAATTTGCCAATAGAATGCTTGTTTTATCAGAAAAATATCCTTCTATTGAGAGATTTGCAGAGATGATTGATGCGGCTGCAGAAATTTTGGGGGATGTATTATATGTTCTAGGTGTAGAATCAGATCCATCAGCTATAATGGGGATGAAGGTAGCTCAAGCGGAAAAAAGTGTTTCAGATTTTGAATCAACGGATGAGTATATTAAGTATTTAAAAAATGAGATAAATGTAGATATGAGTAAATTTGAATCACTTTCTGATGCAGAAAAATTGGCATATAGTATTACAGGAATGTCTGTTGGGGCTGATGCTATAAGAGAAAAAATAGGAATGGCTATACCAGCAGATTTTGTAGAAGTGTTATCTAAGATAGTAAAGATTGAGGATCTTTCACCTACTGCTAGTGAAGTAGTATCTTTAATAAAAGCTATTAAAGATGCAGGAATAACAAATTTGAATAATGTAGTTGATGCTTTAAAAGGAACTGGTGTCTCTGATAGAGTTGGCACTTTAGATAAATTAAAAGATGCTATGGAGATTGTTTGGCCAACTAGAGGAGTCGATATTCTTGATAAAGTTATGATACGTACAAGAGAGGATTAGTTTATGGGACTAAGAAAATATTTGTTTTGGAGAAATAAAGATATTATTAAAACATATAAAGTGACACCAAATGGAGAGTTTGAAGTATTAAAACCGCTAGGTAATGAATATTATCAAACAAAAGATTCAGATAAGTGGTCTGATTTTTATAAATGGTTTTATACAAATGCATCTATTGCAAGTGACGAATATGTTGATTTTTGTTTTATTTCGCAAGATGAAGAAGATATTAAACCATTGTTTAAAGAATTTAAATGTGCGTCAAAGTCTACATGGAATAAAAATGAGATAAATAAATTCTGTGATATGATATTAGAGTCGGAAGTATATAAAGTATTCTATGAAAAGGATAAAAATTACGTATTTCAGAAAGGTAATATATATGATAGAAGTAATATTAAATCTATATATATGAGATGTTTCCCTATTTTTTTACCTGATGAAAAACAAGAAGATGATTATATGGATTCTAATGAACCTAGTATGCTGAATAAGTTTTTTATAGAAAAACTTAACCAAATGTATGGTAGTTGAGTATGGTTTTAATAATTTAAGTGTTATATACTAATGAAAAACGTGAGGGGAAAATAGATGTATGATTATAAAAATATATCATATTCAACCTCGCGTTTTGATTTTTTAGCATATTCTAGTAGATGATTTTAGATTATTATTTATGCTTTATTTAAAGTATAAATTTAGTAGTATTATAATCAATAAATAGGAGATAAACAATGAAAAAAGATTATTATTTACCTATTCCACTAGTTGATAGTGAAGAGATTAATTCGTTGGATATACTTACAAATAAATATAAAAAATTAACAGAACCAAGTTTAGTTGCAAAAGCTGTAAAAAAAGTTGGAAACACTTTCAATGCGATGGTTACCCCAAAAATAAAAGAAATAGACATGTCTTTGAAACAGACTATATCGGAGAAAGAATTATACAAGGAATGTATGCGGGTTGTCGGAGAAGGTTTTCAAACTCTTGAAAAAAATGCAACCAAGGTAACGATAAGTGAGAAAGAAATTCTAAATAAGATAAACAAGATTGATACAACCAATAATCTCACATCACTAGAAGAGATTTGTTTGGTTAGAGGTTATAATATATCAAAAATAGTTAATCGATACAGACTTCAAGATTTGAGTATAGCATTGGTTGAGGGAGGCGCTACAGGTGCTTTTGGGTTTGCAGGTTTACCTTTTAATATTGTTTTAAGTACATTTATTTACTATAGAGCTGTTCAATCTATTGCTATGATGTATGGATATGATGTTAAACATGATGTTGAAGAGTTATTCATAGCTAGTAACGTATTCTTAAATGCTTTGAGTCCATCGAATAAAGAATCAAGTGAATTATCTAGTTTTATAGGAAAGATAATGATTATGACGGAGACTACAGTAGTTAAGCAAACCGCGAAAAAGACATGGGCAGAAATGGCAGAAAGAGGAGGAATTTGTCTTATTATTACTCAAATGAAGGCTCTTGCTAATAAATCTGCACAAAAAGCTCTTGAAAAAACAGGACAAAAAGGTTTAGAGAAAAGTGTATTTAAAAACGTTTTAGAACAAGTAGGTAGGGCGCTTTCAAAAAAATCTGTTGGAAGAATAGTTCCTGGAGTTGGAGCAATAATTGGGGCTTTATTTGATACAGCTCAAATGAATAAAGTATTAGAATATGCCGATATTTTTTATAATAAAAGATTTATTTTGGAAAAGGAAGTACGAGTTAATCAAATTATAGACTCAGACCCTGATGAATATAGTGAGAATGATTAATTAGCGTATAGAAAAAATTGAATAACGAAAAATAGTTGTATACTATTATTCAAATTGGAAAAAAGGATTTTTTGATGGAATAGTATTTTAGATACAAAGGAACGCCCCTATTTATAGGGCTACAATTCAGCGATAATTAATGTAATTGAGTACGCAATTCACTATTATCAATTTTTGTTCCCTCATTTTGAAATCTGACTACATTATACTCTAAATATTGAATATCAACAAGCAAATTATATTATTAAAAGACATCTGAAAACATTACAAATAGGAAGATTACCATCCGAGAAACTCTGATCACGTTAATTCTGCAACAAACAGCAATAATATTTTTTTTCACCTTCTTAATCTAATTATCTTTCTAATTTTTTTGATTTAATTTTTTTTTGATACACATAAATTCATTTCTATTTGTCGAGATTTGTGCTATTATATTAGATATCTATAGGTCGTAATATATTTATTGTGCTGGGAGGGGTTTTATGATTAGAGATTTAAGTGATTTATATAATATTGCTTCAAATGAGGCAGAACCCATGGATAAATTTGAGAATTTTTTGATAAATTCAAATAATTTATCTATTAAGAATAAGATTTCATATAATGTTTTAATTGGATATGAAGATGAGGTGGAAGGGGAGAAATTCTTTGAAGATTTGAAAAATAGATTTGTTAATTCTCCACCGGATGCATTTTTTAAAAGACAGTTTTTTTCAGGGTCTGAGACTGATTTGAAAATTGAAATTCAAAACAATAGGTTTGTTGATAATTCCATTTATTTTATTAAGGTTGATTTAAATAGTTCTATTTCCATTGATGATTGGCTTTTGATTAAAAAGTCGATGGATTTAAATCCTTCTTCAAACATTATTGTTTTTACAAGTTCAAATGATGTTAGTGATAGATTTAGAACGAGTGATGAAATATTTTTTAGAACATTTAATCTACATTTATTTATTAAGAGTTATGATTCACAAACAGCTATTAATAACACATTTAATAAGTTGAAAGAAAACAATACTTTCGAATGGACCGAGGATTTTGAAAGTAATCTTAGAGAATATGTGGAAGTGATTTATGATGATGCTGATCTTAAAGGTTATGATTTTGTAAATGATTTATATCGTCGAATTCTTTCAGCGCATTTTGCAAGTGGTAATGAAACAAACTTGATTGAAGTTACTAGTGTGCCATTTTCTAAAAAAGTTCAGATGCTGCATGCGTCTCGTGATGTTGAAGTGGGTGAAAATTGTGATGGAGAGAATGTTGATAAGAATATTGAGAATATAGTTGGAGGAACCATCGATGAGAAAACTGAAGATGAAAAAGATGCAGGAAATCTTGACGCGAAAAAAGAAGATGAAAAAGATGTAGTGATTGTTGACGCGAAAAAAGAAGATGAAAAAGATGCAGGAAGTATTGGTGAGAAAAATGAAGATGAAAAAAATGAGATTACAGAAGATGGTAATAATGTAAAGAAAAATGAGGATAATAATAAGGAATCGGATTTCGATATTACACCACAAGCTATTATTGAAAAAGGGGCGAAAAAGGAAGATACTTATAATGTGCTTCTTTTAATGCTTAGCACATTTAATTTGGATAGAAAAACTCACACAATTAAAGAGTCTACATTTTGTTATTCAGATAGTGCTGGATTGTATGATCATTACTATTATCAATTAGAACCTGTCCCAAGGAGATTGGCTTATAAACTTGCAAAAGATAATGATACATTAGATCAAGTTGTTTATCTTGCTACAGAGAATACAAAGAGTAAAAAAGTAATTATTGATGAAAATAATGAAAAAATTGAGATTTCGCCTGAAGAGTATTTTCGCAAAAGAATTTATAATTATTTGAACCAAGATGAGATTATTGTTAAAACAGATGAATCTAATCTAAATAATAAGTGCCATTCTACCCTTATTAATGAGGATGTCCCTGTTAGTGGTATTTATGAGGCTGTTACCTATTTACGGAAATTAAATAAGGAGTATAAGGCTAAGCAAGGGAAGAATGCCAAGATTACTCTATATGTCGATACACATGGTGGTTTGAGAGATGTTTATATGGTTCTTTCTGCAATTACTTCTCTTCTTGGTGACGAAATATGTATTAAGAAGATTTATAATGTTGTTTATGATGTTGAAAAAGGGGTTTCAAAGATTAAGGAAGACAAAGCTTTTAAGATTTTTGATTTTGTAGCAGGTATTAAAGAATTTATTAATTATGGAAGAAAAGAATCGTTGGACAATTTTCTTAAGTTACCAACAGATTCTGATAATCCTTCAATAAAAAGTGCTAAAGAACTTTTAACAATTATGAATGATGTTTCAAATGGTATTCAACTGTGTGACGTTAATAAATTTGAAACTGGTATTAATAAACTTAATAGCCTTTATAAAGATATTAACAATATATCTGAGAATAAAAAATCTGATGATGAAATAAATGGAAATAATATGCATTATATTGAAAAAGATGATTTGCATGGAAAATACCTTTATTTTGATTTGTTTAAGGATACATTGATTAATGATTATGGTTCACTGATTAAACCATTAAATGAACCGGATATTCCTGAAAAAACACTTGTAGCCCGAAAGTTGGTTTCTGAATTGGAATGGTGTTATAGAAAAGGATTCTATCAGCAGTTTTTAACGATTGCGGAAAGTAAGGTTCCTATTGTTTTGAATGAATGTGAGATTATGACTTATTCTGAGAATGTTGAAAAATGGCTTAATTATGTTGTGGATAAACATCAAGACAAAAATGTTTTTGTAATGAATTTTAATGTCAAATCATTTGTTTTA
>JAILNN010000207.1 GCA_024691565.1 Lachnospiraceae bacterium
GCAAACGGAATCGGTAAGACCACCCTGTTAAAAAGTATTCTTGGCTTGATTCCGCCGGTAAGCGGTACGGTGTATCAGGGAGAGTTCCTGGAAATCGGATACTTTGAGCAGGAGATGGACCAGCATATTTCCACCACTTGTATTGAGGAAATCTGGAATGAGTTCCCTTCCATGAATCAGGGCGAAGTGCGTTCTGCCCTGGCCAAGTGCGGACTGACCACCAAGCATATTGAGAGCTTGTGTCGTGTCTTATCCGGTGGAGAGCAGGCCAAGGTGCGACTATGCAAGCTGTTGAATCGGGAGACCAACCTACTGCTTTTGGACGAGCCAACCAACCATCTGGATGTAGATGCCAAAGAAGAGTTGAAGCGTGCCTTGAAGGCCTATAACGGAAGCATCCTGATGGTTTGCCATGAGCCGGAGTTCTATGAGGGCCTGGCAACGGATATTTGGGATTGTTCCATGTGGACCACCAGAGTATAGGTTTGGTCCCTGGGGACGGGAGGAAAAATGAAAAAAGTCTTATTTATTTGCCATGGCAATATATTGGGCAGGTAAAGAAATCCTTGAAAACACAGGGTTTTAGCGCTACTCTGACTTTATTTTATACCTTGTTTATACCTTTTGAAATGAGTCGTGTACTGTAATAACAATATGTTTAAGATGACCATCTCGGTCGGTACATGAACTGAAACTAAATATTTGATTTAGGACACTTATCCTTAAGTGGCCTTGATTAACACAAAACAAGCCCGTCCGGGAATGTCAATAATAGAGTAGATTGCTCTGGTGATTGACGTTCTTGGACGGGCTTGTTATTTATCTTCAAAATCTTGAGGATGATATTCCCCATAATACTTATGTAAGAATAATTGCAGGAGAAAGATTCCTGTCGTAAAGTATGAGGAGAAAGTGTCTATGGAAGAAAGACAATGGTATGAAAATCCCAAAGAGCTGGCAGAGGCGATTAACTTTTTACTTAAGTATAATTGCTGCTTCGATTGGAATGTATTTGCTAGTGAAAAGACCCCTTGCTGCGATTACACTGAATTGGACAGTGAAATACCGGAAAGTTTAAAGGAGAGCATCCGTATTTATGTTCGTAATCTTACCGAAAATGAACGTCAAAATTTAGATGATAAGTTTTGTCTTTTGTTAGGTGAACGATTCTACGTTACGGAGTCAACAATTGTAAAAGTCCTTAGTCGTATGATGTCAGACGGTAATCCCAGAGATCATAAGGATATCATGGTATTGGGGCTGCTCATGCAGACGAAACAACGTATTGATTTATTAGAAGAGTTGATGGCTAGTTGAGAGTATGAGCTTTTTGGGAAAATGCTGGGATAGATATGACATGGGTTGACAAGCTGGAGAAGCTTTCTCTCAAGGAAGTAGACCATAGAAGGGGAGTATATTAAGGCAACAAAGCGATTTCTAGAAATAATGTGGTATTGCTGGCTCTAGGAGGGATTATTATGGATTTTAAAGAATTAAGTGATAATGAAAAGAATGTTTATGGATTTATTTATTGCCTGCTACTATATTCCGATTTGGCAAGAACTACTCCTTCTGACGTAATAAAGGTCATGGGAGAAAAATTAAAAGATTTTATTTTAATAGGATGGGGAGATTTTAATATTTTTAGAGACCGCATGCTTGCTGATTGGAATGAGATGTTACTAAATGTTCATTTAAATGATTATACAAGAGAAATAGATAAAAAATGCCTGATGGAAACGGAATCACTATTTAATAAAGTAAAATCAATTAGAGAAAATACGGATAAAAAATATTCGGAAATTATTAGAGAAACGTTTATTTGATTATTAGCGAAAAAATGAAAAGTTCTGTTTAATAATATAGGAACTACACGATATAAGGAGAGGAAGAATAATCATGACAGAATTCTTATCGGAAGAAAAAGTACAGGAATTGATTGTTCGCGTCAAAGATGGTGACAATGATGCTTGGATGGAGTTATATGAGAATTATCAGCGATATATAAAGAGCCTCGCCCAAAAGATGCTATCAAAAGGCGAATATGCCGATAAACAGGACTTGTTTGAAGAATTGGTTGAAGTCGGCCAGATAGGCATGTGGTATGCGATAAAAAACTTTCGCACGGGACATGGAAAGTTCATTACCTATGCTACATCATATGTTAGTGGTGAGATGAAAAAAGAACTTGCAAAACATGGAGCAGATTTCTTAAGTGATTCTCTTTCCGATGAAACGGTTGCAGGGAAAGCGGAAAAGAACGCATTTCGTAAATCTAATGCTAGGAAAACTTCAAAGGGAAATGAAATTGATTTGGATTCTTATCCTGATCTGGGCGGGTATTCCAATACCAGAACGGTGATACAAATACTTGATATGCTTCGACTGGTAACGGATCAAAATCATACCATTTCTAAGTCTGAGCTTAGAGAGTACCTGCGAAAGTATCGCGTACTGATGTATGGCAATAACACAAAACCGGAAGCGGAGAATACCATTACCAGTTTAATGGATGAAATCTTAAAAGAGATGGATCCTTTGCATTATGAGAATAATGATGAAAAGTATCGCATCAAATATAAGGGATACAAGGAAGACTTCTTAGATAAAAAGATAAATAAAAAGAAGGGTACAAAAGCCCCGTCTATTACGGATTTTTATTACAATCATACCTTTGATGTTGATACGTTGGATAAGTTGATTCAAATCATCAGTTTTACGGATATTATTTCGGATGAAGAGAAGAATGCAATTTTGTCTAAATTACTTGATCAATCAAGTAAGTATTATAGTAGTCCATTTTGGAAGAAGGATGATCTTACATTTAACCCTAAGGGTATTCATTCCCGCTTTATAGGTAGAACAGGAAGCGCTAGAGAGGGACTTCCCGATAAATTGCAACTCTTGCAAGATGTAATCAATCATACCGGACAGGTAAGTTTTCGATTTGATAAGTATGATGAAAACCATAATGTGGTTCATAAATATGAATATGTACATACAATGAGTCCATATCATTTGGTGGTGTATCATGATAATTATTATTGTATCGGATTAAAGAAGAATGACAAACGACCATGGCATTTTCGTGTGGACCTCATGTCTGATATAGAAATCCTGAGGGATGAAAATGGTGAACGTCTCCCCATGGAAATCTGTAAGTTCAACGGACTTCCGATTTTTAATGATAGATGGAATCCCCAGGAGTATATGGCACAGCATATCAATATGGGTTTTGATGATCCGAAAGTCATTCGCTTGAAAGTATCAAGAGATGACGAAACTCGCTGCACTACTTTGCAGGATTGGTTTGGCGATGAGTGGGAACTCACAAAAGAAAAGTGTGACGCGGACCATGAAATCATAAAAGTAAAAACTTCTCCGTACATGATTGTTCGCTGGGCGATGCAATACGGCGACCGATTTGAAGTGCTGAATGAAGATGTTCGTGAAGAGATAAGGGAAGAGATTAAGAAGATTGAGGTTTTATATGGGAAAGGAAATTAGAGAATTTAATAATAAAATGAAGGAATATTTGATGACTTTTACAGACGGACTGGATAAAGATAAGTTTGATATTATAAAGAGTTGTCAGCTGTCTTTTGATGATGGTGTCGATAAAAATGATTTAGTCACTGAAATCATATCTAGAGATATGGATGTGCCGGATGATTTTATTGCGTATTATTGGACAGAATTCATATACAAAGAAAATGCAAAAAAATATAAGTTTACTATGTATTTTAAAGATTTTGACCATAATACAGGGAATATTCATGTAATTCCTGGCATGTTTCAGTTCTGGGAAGAAGAGAACGAAAAGGAAGAAAAAAGATTTTTAATAAGCAGAAAGGTGACTTCGAACATTGAGGTAAAGAAACGGGGTGGTTTTGAAAAACCGTATTGTGGACATGGTGGAGGAAGAACATATATTGAGGAAGGGTGGAAACCTTGCGTTGCAAATGAACACGGGAGTAAGTTTTTTAATATTATTCTTTCAAAGGATTGTGAGATTTGTATGATAAAAAAAATAAATGAGAACTTCTTACAAACGATTTCTGATCCGGCGGGGTTTATGCATGAATGTAAACATGCGACGGAATCTAAACTGATTTAT
>JAILNN010000031.1 GCA_024691565.1 Lachnospiraceae bacterium
GCTTTTTGTAATTCAGGAATTAAGGCGATATTAGGAGTAACATGTCCTGCAGTACCGCCGCCGGTCAATACAATTTTTTTCATATAAATCAACCTTTCATTAATTGATTAGGAGCCCCACTGTATGATGTTTAAAAGGTTAAATGATAATAAGTGAGGTATTTGCAAGCATTATTTAGATGTCTTTTTAATGTAGTAGTCAAGTTTGTAACAAACTTTTCTATGCTTAAGAGCTATGTTATAGGTTCCGTCTGCAAGCTTATCGAGAGGGATACTAACATAGAAGGACATCTTCTTAAATAGCTTACTATCCTGAACTGTGTCTGTAAGGTTCATTTCATAAACATGTTCATCGTTGTAGAGGAATACCTTCTTTAGTGTATGGTCCTTGCAGTGAATCTGGAACATATCATCTAGAACTCTGAACTTCAAAGTTTCAATTTCCTTTGTTGAAGGTGCTTCGCTATATTTATTAGGAAGCTTTGAAATTTTCTTTGGTTCTGTGAGTTCGCCTAAAATATAAGGCTCGTCGTCAACGATAGGTTTAATCATTGAATCTACGTTGAAGTTAATAAAGTAAGAACAGAAGAAATCGTTCTTACATACGATTTTGTTTAACTGTTCCCCAGTTTCATAGTCGTATTCATAAATCTCAGCTCTCTGTCCCTGAATATGTGTTTCAAGGTTTGCACACATCGCATAGATACGGCGCTTTCCAGCATATTTTGCAACATCCTTTGGATCATCACGGTTTACGTTACCCTGGATATTTACCTTATCTTCGCCGAATTCGTTTACTAAAACTGCGTTTGAACGTGTGATACTAAGAGCAGTTGGGAAACGCTTAACCTGGGTTACAGTTTTGTTCTTTTCGTCAATTCTGTAGATCATGATGTTTGATTTTTTCTCGCCATCGAACCAATCTACAGGACGTCTATTAGCTGTATGGTTATCGAATAGCATTATATCGATTGTACCATTTGCTTTATCTCTTGAAAGGATTTTAACTGCGTGCTGCTGGAAGAACCAGTCATGATGACCGAGTGGCTTCAAAACCTTGTCTTCCTGAGCAGATCCCTTAACAAATTCGGGATTGTTTAAAACCCATTCAATTTCTTTTTTCTTTAAATTAATCTTTACTATTGTATGCACATTTCTAAGAGAAGCAATTACCGCATCCTCATCATAAATATAATCGAATGAATTGATATGCGCCCAATCATGTCTGTTATCGAATTTAGGGTCGAAGTAGTCATTCATATTAATCTTACGAAGTACTTCGCCGGTCTTTCTATCGACCTCGATAATCTGGTTCTCTAAATGCTTATCTTCTGGATATTCATTGTTTGACTGTATGGTCTGGAATGATGAAGAAGACTGAAGGAAGTTTCCTGTAACTTCTTCTTCGATTGCCCAATGATGGAAACCAATCTCGTTATGGTAGCCCATATAGGCTCTTCCGAGGTAATCCATTTCATACATTATATTAGTATGTGCGTTTCCGTAATTGAAACGTCTTTGATCCTGCTCTGCATAAAGGAAATGTCCATTGCTAAGCAGATGATATCCATAAGGATAAGGAAGCTTTGAAGATATATATCTAATGTTTCCTTTATTATCGAATGCATATGAGCTTCCTAAGAAACCACCTGTAATAAGAAGAAAGGTGTTATCAGGATAATCTAATGGATTCTCATAGGTAAGTGTACTTTTAAGAGTTTCTGGGAGCTCTTCGGTCTGAATCTTTACGGTTTTTTCAGCTATTACATTATTATCTTTATCAAACAACTGAATATCGATGAGATTCAAAGTGTTTTCATAGAGCGCAACCACAGGGATTCTATGACGTTTTGTATAGAACTTGCTTTCTTGAGTAAAATCAGCAGCACCATTTTGACCTTTTACAGTATAAGAAAACCTGCATTCTGTCTTTGTGTTGAAAACAACAAGGGCAGACAAAGGTGAAAGCTTATATGGATTAAGGAAAACCATAGGCTTCTTTGGTGAATACTTATGTGAATCCAAAACCTTTTCAATATAAAGTTCTTTTTTACGTGTCTTGGTTGCGATAGTTGAGTTCTTCTTCATATTAGTAGACACAGTAAAAGGTTGTTGCTTAATTGACAAGCCGATATGCTTTGCTTTTGAATTAAGCAAAATCTCATCCATAAGGATTTGATCTTTAAAAATGTTTTTTGCCATCAAAGTGGCTTTGGAAACAACTTTTTTTAAAGTAGGCATAGAAAACTCCTTTAGTAAAACTACTATATAAAACGACTATAATAGTATAGCGATAACTGCATAAGTATTAAATTGATGTAACTACTTGATAGTAATTGATTATAGTTGTTACTATTATATAGTAGGTATTTAGTGCTAATCGTTACGATTAATAATAAAGAGGAGATAGTCCTCATTTGCTTCTATAAATCAATCTAAACAAAGTGTATTTGGTAGTTGAACTAAAATAGAAAACAATCTTATATATATTACCATAAAAGGCCGAAGCAAACAACAAAAAAAGTTTTTAAAAAAAATTCGAAAAAGTTGTTGACAAATATAAAATGCGGTGGTAATATATATCTCGCTGACGCACGAAAGACAGTTTGAAGCGAGGTGATACGAGCTCGACTGAATGAGTGAGAAAGCAAACAAATTAAGTTCGAAACTTAAAAGATTCTTTTAAAGAGATTTGAGAGAATGTTTAAAGATTCGAAAAGAGAAGCTTGACAAATGAATAGCAAGATAAACCTGAAAATTCTAAAAATAAATGTTTCATTTATAAATGAACAACCTAGAATTCAGTAAATGATAAAACAGAGAAATCTGTTAAGTCAAATCTGGAAAAAGCGAAAGCAAACAAAAGCCAAGCGAAAGCTTGAAAAAGGAAAAACTTTAATATGAGAGTTTGATCCTGGCTCAGGATGAACGCTGGCGGCGTGCCTAACACATGCAAGTCGAACGAAGCTAGCTTGAAA
>JAILNN010000053.1 GCA_024691565.1 Lachnospiraceae bacterium
CATCCATATAAAAACATAATCTTCTTAAGAATGGATGCAGAAGATATAGATAAATATTTTGCTGAAAAAGAAGTTAGTAGAATTTACTTAAATTTCTCGGATCCATGGCCTAAAAAACGTCATGAAAAAAGACGTCTCACATCTATTTTCTTTTTAAAGAAATATGAAAAGATAATGAGTGATACTTCAGAACTTCAATTTAAGACTGATAACCGCGATTTATTCGACTTTTCCGTTAAGGAAATGCAGAAATATTCATGGCCATTAAAAGAGGTAAATTATGATTTGCATGAGAATGGTCCAGCCGAAAATAATGTTATGACTGAGTACGAAAAAAGATTTTTCGAAAAAGGTAATAAAATTTGTAAATTAATTTCACAAAAACCCTTGCATAAATAATTAATATAATGCTATAATGTACGAAAATGTTTAAGAATTTTTTTTATTTTTAGGCTATCTGTTCTGTGGAGGGGTTTTGTTATGGCATCTATTAAGGATATCGCAAAGATTTGCGGAGTTTCGGTTGCAACTGTTAGTAAAGCATTAAATGATAAGGACGACATAAGTGATAAAACAAAGGAGCGTATTAAGGAAGTAGCAAAGCAAATGTCTTACTTCCCTCAGTACTATGCGCGTGCAATTAGAATGAATAAGAGTTTTAACATCGGCGTGCTCTTTGTAGATGAGGCCATGAGCGGTCTTACTCATGATTACTTTTCAAACATCCTTAACAGTTTCAAGGTAACTGCTGAGAGTAAAGGTTATGATATTACCTTCATCAACAGCAATAAACACCTTCAAAAGACAAAGACTTTCTTAGAGCATTGTCGCTACAGAGGTCTTGACGGCGTGGTAATCGCCTGTATCGATTTCGGCAACCCAGAAGTAATCGACCTCGTAAAATCTGATATCCCTACAGTAACAATCGACAAAGTTTTCAAAAACGAAACCTCAGTTGTTTCAGACAATGACTTTGGAATGAGAAGACTTGTTGAATATGTTATTTCAAAAGGCCATAGAAAAATCTCATACATTCATGGAGATTTGAGTGATGTTACTCTTCACAGAATTGAAATTTTCAAAGAAGTTTGTAAAGAAAATAATATAAAATTGAAAAAAAGCAGCATAATTGCTTCTGAATACAGAAACCCAATTAAGGCTGCTCAAATCACAAAGAAATTAATGACAATGCAGGATTCACCAACTTGTATTTTATACTCAGATGATTATTCTGCAATCGGTGGAATGGGCCAGCTTAAAGATATGCACCTTGAAATCCCACAGGATGTTTCAGTCGCAGGATTTGATGATATCTTCTTAGCAAGTCAGATGGTTCCTCGTCTAACAACAGTAAGACAGGATACTGATTCAATCGGTAGAGTTGCAGCAGAAAAGCTTATCACTCTAATCGAGAGCTCATCACCTTCAAACTTTGATTCAACCTTGATTCCAACTCAGTTAATCGAAGGCGAATCAGTGGGCGAAATCAAGCATTAATCATCAAAACTTTCATGTGATTTAGGAATTCGCACAATAACAACTGTGCCTTTTCCTTCTTCACTTTCAACAGTCATCTTAGCATGACAAATATATTTAAAACGTTCACTAACGTTTTTCAAACCGATGTGTGTCTTACCATCGGTTTTTATTTTTTCTACATCAAATCCAATACCATCATCTTCAACCTTAATAATATAAAAATTCTCAGTCTCATCAACAACAATCTTGACAGTTCCACCTTCATCTTTTTTATTCAACCCATGTTTAATTGAGTTCTCAACGATCGGCTGAATAGATAAGGTCGGAACCTTAAAAGAGACATCTTTAATATAATACTCAGCTTTAACCATATCCTGAAATCTAAACTTTTCAAGCTCAACATAGTTCTTAACTTGTAAAATCTCATCTGAGATATCAATCGTAAGACCTTCATTAACGTTTTCCAAGTTTCTACGAACATATTCAGATAGTCTTCCAACTGCTTCTCTCGCTTCATTAGGAGATTCTTCACATAAATAATACACTGAATTAAGCACATTAAAAATAAAATGTGGCTTAACCTCCTCAACAAGCATATTCATCCTATCTTCCAAAATAATCTTCTCCTGCGCCCTCATAGTATTCATAATTGAATTACTAATATATACATGCATAAGCATTAATGTAAGTGAAAGCGCGATAGGCATATATTGAATATCTTTGCTAACAAACCTAAATAAGGACGTCGAAAATGGAGCCAAAACGAAAACCAAAAAAGCAATCGTCTTATCCTTCCCCAAGTCTTTTCTATACCTAAGAATCAAATATACTAAGATTATCACACAAATATATCCACCCATTTGTCCTATTAAATAAAAAGAATCTGGATTACATTCACACTCCATTTTTTCAACTAACAAATTGTTGGTTGGCGGAAAAATCCATATAATAGCTGAAGCAATGCATACAAATAAAACAATAATCATAAACCATTTAAAGCCAGATTCGACCTTTTCGGTGGAACGCTTAATATTTACCATAACAAAATTAGTAAATAAGATTAAAATAAAATAATATACGCAAACATAAACATTAAACAAAACACTATCGACCACTAAAAAAATGTCATGATGAGCCACGTAAAGACATTTCGCACATACAAAATAAATTATATTTACAAGAAGTAACCCCAGATTCATACAAACTATATACACAAACGCCCTTGAATTTACCTTAATATAATTATATTCATTTTTGCATTCAAGTAACAAAATACAAGTATATATTAAACAAATTATACTCATACTTATATTAATTTCAATCATCCTAAATTCCCTCATGTATTATTTATTTTAGTCGGAGTAATCCCAAAAAAACTATTCTTTATGCGTCGTGATTTCAAATCTTCTTGGATATCCTGGTGTAGTCTTATGCAAATCCGACCTGTTCATTATGGCGCGATTGCATAATTCCATCTGGGAATCCTTTACTTTCTTACCCTTTCCAGGATAATTCTTTCGATATCTTCCATCTGCCATCAATTCATGAGACTTAGCATTGTCTTCAAACTCAAGTTCTAAGATATCAAGCACCTCATTCTTAAGTCTCTCGTCCTCAATAGGGAAGAGAATTTCAACTCGCCTATCAAGGTTTCTAGGCATCCAATCAGCACTTCCAAGATATATTTCATCATTTCCATTATTATGGAAGTGGAAAATTCGCGCATGTTCAAGGAAGGTTCCAACAATCGAACGAACCTGAATATTTTCACTAACTCCCGGAATTCCAACCTTTAAGCAACAAATTCCTCTAACAAGCAATCTAATCTTGACGCCTGCTGCACTCGCCCTATATAACTCAGAAATAATTCCAGCATCACAAAGAGAATTCATCTTAGCCTCAATATAAGCATTATGTCCCTTCTTTGCATACTCTGCTTCCCTTCTAATCATAGAGACAAACTTGTCCCTAAGCCAAATTGGTGCAATCGAAAGTTTGTTCCAAACCGCCGGCTCAGAATACCCTGAAAGCATATTAAACACTGCAGTTGCGTCCTCGCCAATCGCCTTGTTGCAGGTTAGCAAACCAAGGTCCGTATACTGCTTTGCCGTACTATCATTATAGTTACCTGTTCCAAGATGCACATATCTTCTAATTCCATCATCTTCTCTTCTAACAACCAGCGTAATCTTGCTATGTGTCTTCAATCCGACAAGACCATAAAGCACGTGACATCCCGCCTGCTCAAGT
>JAILNN010000157.1 GCA_024691565.1 Lachnospiraceae bacterium
ATTACAAAGGATGAATTTAAGATTGGTAGAAATCCTGACTTTGCCGATTATGTTGTAAACAATCCTACAGTTGGTAGATTCCACCTAGTAATTATTAAGAAGGGTGTTAATTGCTTTGCTGTTGATATGAACTCAAAAAATGGAACTTTTATCAATGGTGTTAGGATTAAAGGAAATGAAGAAGTTTTACTTGAAGACGGATGTACTATTCGAATTGGTAAGGTTGAGTTGATTTATCATGATGCTTAATTAGGGGGATATATGATTAAATTTACGGCATATACAGATATTGGTAGAAAAAATGTAAATCAGGATGCTTTTACGGTAAGAACTGCGATGGCCGGAAATGATGAAATTGTAATGGCTGTTCTTTGTGATGGAATGGGCGGAGAGTGTGATGGTGATAAAGCGAGTGAAGATACTATTTTAGCTTTTGAAACATGGTTTAATAACACCCTTCCTGAATTGTTAAAAATTGGAAATGTAAAAACAGAAAATTTTTCATATAAAAATGTAACGCTTGGCAGAATGACCGAAGAAATTGTTACTGTTGAGATTTTAGGTGGTGAAGAATTTGAAGAAGAATTAGAAGTTGAAGAAAACGCGTTAAGTAGAGATGAGACGATAATCGAGAGTCTACGTGAAAATGTTGAAATTCAAAATACTAAGTTGATTAATTATGGTAAGAAAACAACCAGACGCCTTGGAACGACTCTTTCTTCAATTCTTATTTTAAGAGATAAGATTATTTTAGCCCATGTTGGTGATTCAAGAATCTATAAGTTAGATTGTAATCAGATTCAGCAACTTACGACGGATCATAGCTTTGTTGCTAGGGAAGTTAAAAATGGAAATATTACAGAAGAAGAAGCGAAGCATCATCCAAAAAGAAATGTGCTTACTCAGTGTATTGGAGTGAGTGGAAATGCTAATCCTCAGCTTACTATTTTGGAAAGACTTCCTAATACGGTATATTTGCTTTGTTCTGATGGTTTTGTTCATGAAAATGAAGAAGAAATAATGTGGCAACTGTTAAATCCTAATAATGGATTATCTGAGGATGAGATTCAGAATAGAATTGTTGAATTAATTAATAATGCAAAGAATTCTGGAGAGAAAGATAACATAACCGCGGTTGTGGTCTCAGATACATAAAGTAGAAGGTGAATTATGGTGGATGATGAAAATATTGAAATTGACGATTTAGTCCAAAAGGTAAGGCAGTATGTTTTAAATAACTTGAATCTTTCTGAGCTTTCTGATGAACAGTTAGAGGAAGCAATTCAAACCCTTGTTTACCAGAATACTAGAGATAGTTATCTTACACTTAATGAAAAGATTAGTGTAGCACAGAAGGTTTATAGTTCAATCAGAGGTTTAGGCCTTTTGGATAGCATTATGCAGGATGATGATATAACCGAAGTAATGATTAATGGTCCGGACAATATATTTATTGAAAAAGCCGGTAGGTTGATGAAACTTAAGGATAAATTTGAGGATGAAAGACATCTTGAAGATATTATTCAGAGAATCGTTGGTAGGGCAGGTCGAGAAGTAAACCAAGCTAATCCTATTGTTGATACTCGTTTGCAAGATGGTTCCCGTGTTAACGTTGTTCTTCCTCCAATTGCTCTTTGTGGACCGACAATTACCATCAGAAAGTTTTCTAAGACTCCAATGACTATTGAGAATCTTATTAGATATGGATCAATTACTCAGGAAATTGCTGATAAATTGGAAGTTTTAGTAAAAGCTAAGTTTAATATTTTTATCTGTGGTGGTACTGGTAGTGGAAAGACAACATTTCTAAATGCTCTTTCAAACTATATTCCACATGATGAAAGAGTAATTACCATTGAGGACTCGGCTGAGCTTCAAATTGTTGGTGTTGATAATCTCGTTAGTCTTGAGACAAGAAATGCTAACTCTGCGGGTGCTGGTGCAATTACAATTAGGGATTTGATTAAATCTTCACTTCGTATGAGACCTGAACGAATAGTTGTTGGTGAGGTCAGAGGTGGTGAGGCACTTGATATGTTGCAGGCCATGAATACTGGACATGATGGAAGTTTGTCAACAGGTCATGCGAACTCTACACATGATATGCTTTCGAGATTGGAAACAATGGTTCTTCAGGGAGCGGATGGTCTTCCTCTGGAAGCTATTAGACAGCAGATAGCATCTGCAGTAGATATTATGATTCATTTGTCGAGATTAAGAGATAAATCAAGAAAAACCATGGAAATAACAGAGATAGTTGGTTATGAAAATGGTGAGATTAAGTTAAATCCTCTTTATGTATTTGAGGAAGATGAAAACTCAACTTTGGAGCATGTTTCAGGAAGTTTGAAGAGAACAGAGAATAAAATAATTAACGACTTTAAACTTCAGCTTATGGGATATAGAGAAGAATGGTAAATAGATTTGAGCATAGAATAGGTTGATAAGGAGGAGTATATGGCTTTATTTAAGAAAAAAGAAAAGGTGCGAGAAAACAGAGGCATATTTAACAATGCCGTTGACTATAGTGTTTATCACATGAGTTTTTCTGAAAAACTTATAGGTGGTTTTGTTGGATATGGTCTTGGATTTATCGCTTTATATGTATTCTTTCAATTTTTACCTTTAAGCATTATTGCACCTATATTTTTAATTCCAGTTGGAATTAATGTTTTTAATAAGATACTTAGAGAACGAAGAGACAATATGCTTGTCATGCAATTTAGGGATATGCTTGAATCTCTAACTACATCATATGATAGTGGTAATAATACGAATGAGGCGTTTGCAGATGCTTATAAGGATATGGTCACTCAGTTTGGCGATAAGGCTTATATTTCAAAGGAAATGAAGATCATTAATCAGGGAATTCAAAATAACCTAACTATTGAGCAAATGTTAAATGATTTTGGGGCGAGAAGTCATAACGAAGATATTCAGAGTTTTGCTGATGTTTTTGTTGCTGCAAATAGAGCAGGTGGAAATATTAATTCAATTATTAGAAATACTAAGACTGTTATTTCCGACAAGATTAATATTGAACTTGAATTAGAGACACTTATAAGTGGTAAGAAAAACGAGTTGAATATTATGATTGTTCTTCCGTTTATTATTGTAACTCAGGTTCAAGGCTTTAATAGTGGTGCTACTGATGCAAAAGCCGTAATAATTGGAGTAGTGAGTAGAATAGTAGCTCTTATTATGTTTGTAGTGGCATATATAATTGGTCAAAAGATGATTAAGATTAAGTTGTAGGGAGGGGTAGTATGATTAGAATTATTTTTTCTTTATTAGGAGCGGTTTGTTCTATATTTTGGTTTATTAATTTCTTTAAATATAAGAATGATTATAAACAGTATATTGGAGCGATTGATAAGAAACAGTATTTACTCCCAGAAATGTTTTTTATTGGTTTTGGAATTATCGATGGGTTCCATATTGATACAAATAATAAATATGCAAATACTCAGATAAAGCTATTTGCAGAATTATATAGTGAAAAGTATAGTCGTTTTTATTTTACAGTAAACCTTGCAGCGCAAATAACATATATTGTTACATTTACAGCCATTGGATTATTGATTGCTGGAGCGCTTGATATTACAGTCGGAATTCTAGTTGTTGTTACTGGATTGTTTTTGGCTTTTTATGTTGCCTACGATATTAAGGATAAGGTAACTAAGCGTCGAGATGACATTATGGCAACATTTCCTCATGTTCTTTCTAAAATGTCTCTTTTAATTAATGCAGGTATGCCTCTTAGAGAAGTTGTTGCGAAACTTGCATATGCTGAGGATGAGACACTTTACAGAGAATTTGGAATTATGAGTGATGAGATTAATAATGGAATTCCAGAGAGAGTTGCCATGGCAAACCTCGCTAATAGATGTGGAACACAGGAGATTAGAAAGTTTACTACATTGATGATTCAAAATATGGAAAAGGGTAGTAAAGAATTATCTTCAACACTTACAGAGATGAACTCAGAAATTTGGAGAGATAGGAAAAATTCTGTAAGACAGATGGGAGAGAAGGCTTCAGCGAAGTTAATGTTACCAATTATGATTATCTTTGTTGGAATTATGATTTTAGTTTTAGTTCCAATGTTGGGAACAGTATCTTTTTAATTTTAGAATTTTACTGTGTTTTGTTAAAAAATTACTAGATAGGTATGTGATTCTGTGACTTTTGATAAGTTACGGTTAACATAAATTTTATAGGAAGGAGGAGAAAACCTATGGAAAACATTAAAGATTTTATTGTTTTAAAAGAAGTAGAAGTAATGAATACTGCCAAGAATTTAAAGGAGTCAGCAAAGGAAAATGTTAAAGAATTCTTCGTTGATGAAGAAGGTGATACAAACATTATCGCTATTGTTTTGATTCTTATTATTGTAATTGGATTAGCTGCTTTATTCCATGATAAGATTTTTGCTTTATTTAATGATTTATGGGATAAAGTAACAGGTGGTAGTGATAATACTGCTGCTAGTGGAGATAATTGGCAAAAGGGAAAATAATTTTTATTTAGAGGTGATAATATGAAATATGTAATTGCGGGCTTGTTAGCTATATTAACGGTTTTTTCGTGCTATAAGTCAATAACAGATTATGTTACTACTGATAGTGCATATTACAAATATACAAAGGAAGCATCTTCTTTGGAAGAGAGAGACTTATATCTTGATGCTGCTGAGACATATAAAAAAGCGTCTGATTCTACAGATGATGAGAAAAAGAAATATGATGCAGCATTAAAAACAGTTTCATGTTATGCATCTCTAAATAGTGAAGATTACTTTGAGGATTATTGTAAGGAAGTTATAAATAATTTTCCCAATAAGATGGATTGTTATTTAAAACTAATTTCATACTATCAAGAAACAGAAAAGTATTCTGAGCTTGTTCCTCTTTTGGATAAGGCTGAAGAGCAATTTCCAAAAGAGGAATCACTTAAAGAAGCCAGGCTGAATGTTGAAAAATCATGTAAGGAAGTTCGATGTGATTTTAATACTATTAAGCCTTGGTTTAATGATTATACTATTGCAAGCATTATGTCAATTAGAGATGAAGATAGGGATAAGATTAATTTAAAAGAAATTGATGAAGCAGATGGAGTTATTGCTCCTAAGGCTGAGGAAACTACAGAGGCTTCAGAAGGGGCTGTTGATGTTTATTCAGAAGATGAAGGTGAAATGGATGAAGAGTTTCTTATTATAGGACCAAGTGCAACTATTAATGTTGATGGACTCTATTGTCAAAATGTTTTATTTGCAGATTCTCCAAATGAGTTTTTAGTTTTTGATGATAATGGAGAGTGGAAAGTAATAAATAATTATGGTTATGAATTAGAAAATAATAAAGATGTAAAATTTGAAGAAATAGGAATTATGAATGAAGGATTTGCCTGGGCTAAGGTAGATGGAAAGTATAAATTCATAAATAGCCATATGTATGTTTCAAAGCAAGATTTTGAAGATGCTGGAAGTATAGATAATGGCTATGCATATGTTAAAAAGAATGGAAAATTTGCTCTCTTTAGTTTGGAAAAAATGAAAGAGAGTACAAAATATGAGTTTGAAGATATTAAAGCTGATGAATATAAAAGATGTTTTGTAGAAAACGCATTTTTTGGAAAAAAAGGTGGCGGATATAGCTTATTTAATGAAAAAGGAAAACAGATATCAAAGGATGTTTATACAGATGCAAAACCATTTGCATCAGGTCAGCCTGCTGCTGTAAAAGTTGGAGATAAATGGGGGTTTGCTGGATATGATGGTAAGATTTATATTGAGCCGGAGTATGAAGATGCACAATCTTTTGCTAATGGGTATGCAGCGGTTAAAGTTAATGGAAAATGGGGTTATATCAACAGATATAACGAGATGGTTGTTGAACCAATATATAAGGATACAAAAGGATTTAATTCTTATGGTGCAGCTTTTGTGCAGGGTGATGATGATCTTTGGGATGTGATTTGGATGTATACAATTCAGTATAGATAATAAGTAAATTGGAGGTTATTGTAAATTGCATATAGCTTTATATATAACAACAGGAGTTATTGCCTGGTTTGCAGTAATACTCGTATGGCAATACTATCAAGTGATTAATGTTGATTTATTGGAAAATGTTGTCAAAAAGATTAGAAAAAAGGAAGCAGAAGAGAAGTTTGACAAGTTTTCAGTTCTTTTAGTGGTGTTAATATTCATTATCATTGAAGGTTTTACGCTATTTATTGGAACAAGGGAAATACATAATAATTATAAAATTAAGTATGAATTAATTCTTGTTTTACTATCGATGACAGCGTTAGTTGACGCAAGGAGAAAAATCATTCCTAACTTACTTGTTTTAGGAACGTTAATAATTAGAGTAGGAATTGGTGTATATGAATACTTTTTATATGATGGCGATTTACAAAATATTCTAATTATTGATGGATTAGGATTTTTCTTAGGATTTGGAATTTTATTGATTATTGCTATTTTAACTAAGCAAGCAATCGGATATGGAGATGTAAAGCTTTTTGGAGCAATAGGAATTACTATAGGAGTATCTGATACTTATAGTACTTTGTTTTACGGTATGATTTTTATTTTAGTTGCGTCTATATACCTATTGTTGGTCAAGAAAAAGGATAAAAAGTATAAGGTACCATTTGCTCCATTTATTTTTATGGGATATTTAACAGCAGTTATTGTAAGTAATATTGCTTTGTAATGGAGTGAATCACATTCTTGAGATATAAATATGGAGGAGCCTATGAAGAATTTTATAAAAAATGAAAATGGTGAACTTGTTGTAGAATCAGTCATTGTCCTTGTGACTTCACTTATGGCTATATTTATATTGATAAATGCGTCATTGTTTTCGTATCAAAGAGGTAATGTGGTTGCAACTGCGGATCAAGTAGCGTCTGACATTGCAGCGACATATGCATATAGTCATACAGAACCTTATATTGGTTATGTGTCTAAAGATAAACTTATTTACAGAAACTATTTTAGATATTTAAATATTGATAAATATAATAAGCAAGAAGCTAAAAAGGTAAAATGGTATGCATTTACATTGCTTACAAGAAATGAACTTTTGATTAAACCAGGGGTAGAAAATAGAACAGGGGATGTTTCTGTTACGTTTTCTGATTCATATTATGGATATAAAAAAGTAAAGGTAAAAATTGAGCGGACTTATCCTGTGTTAGCTGTAAATCCAATGGAAATTTTTGGGATAAAGCCAGAGGCAAAATGTAGGGCAGAGGGAAATGCGATTTGTTACGATATGCTTGATTATATGGCAATGGAACACGGAACAGAAGAGGTTAAGTATAGATTACTAAAGGATAGTTTGATTGAATCATTTGCAGGTGCAATTAATGGTGTTTGGGATTTAGTAGATACGATAAGTGAAATAGTTAAACCAAAAGAATCATAGGGGAGTTATAGAGAGGAGAATACCAAATGAAATTTTTTTACGGAAAAAATGGAGGATTAGTTTCAATATTTTTGGTAATTATTCTTGTGCCAATTTTAGCATTAGGAACTTCTCTCACTGAATTAAGTAAGAAGAGAAGTGCAGATAGCATAATAAGTGAGGCTGTAGATAGCGCATCTAATTCAGTTCTGTCAAATTATGACGCTAAACTTATGAAGAGGTTTGGTCTTATAGCATTAGCGCAGAACGATAAGAACACTTCTTCTGAATTTAAGAGACAATTTAATAAATATATGCAGGCCAATATCGGTGGTGAGGAAGATATTATCGGTAATGTTGATGCAATGAAAAGAATTGTTAGTTTAAAGGATGCTGACGTCGAGTTTTTATATAGTTTGAGTGATAATGAAATATTAAAAAATCAAATAATGGAGGCTTGTAAATTAAGGGTACCAATTACTTTAATGGTAGATGGTTATGAAGCTATAGTTAAAAAACTTGAAGAAAAATTTAAGAAAGTTAAAAATATCCTTAATTTAATGGGAGATAGTGCTAAGGAAATTCAAAATATAGTTGAGCAAGTTACCGATGTTATTAGTTTGTATACAGTTGAATACAATAATTTCATAGCAGCTAAACTCAATTATGAACTTAATAACTATAATACAAAGACAGATAATAAGTTAAGAGATTTTGGACAGGCTTTCAAGGATTATAAAAAAGCTGTTGAAGAATATAATAAGGCTGTAGAGGCAAAAAAAGAAGCGGAGAGAGCGTATCAAGATGCTGTTAATAATGCTCCAGACTCTGTTTCAATTCCAAGCACCAGAGGATATTCAGATGAATCAGTTAAGGTTTTAAAAATCCTATTTAATGATTTAAATGCTGTTAATAACAATTATAGAAAGTTAATTAATTACTTTGCTAATAATGAATTGTCAAGTAAGGATGATGAATATTCAATAAATAGATATAATAGCGCTTTTACTCAATGGAACAGTTTCCAAAATGCAGTTTCTGAAGAATTGAGTGAGGAAGGGCTTGATTTTTATGCATATATTAAAAAGGATAGCAATTATGATAACTGGAGTAAATATTGGAAAAATTATAAGAGAAATCTAAACAGCTATAATAATGCTCAAAATGAGGTAAATAATAAGCAGAAAGCTGTGAATAATGCTGGCAAAAAAGTTTCAGAAAAAAATGGTGAAATGAATCGCAAGAAAGAAAGGGCTAATAAGTTAAAACAAGAGGTCTTGGAAACGATTCGTGATTGGAAAGAAAAATCTAAAAATGTAGAGACTACATATACAGCATTATATGAAAAGATTAGTAAAATATTTGATAATGGATTTGATTTTACTAAAGGAAAAAATAAAATTCAAAGTGATGTAGCTAAGCTTATATTAGATAGCAAAGAGGAAAAGTACAGTAAAAATAAAGATGAGGAAAAAGAGAATGATATTAAAGATATAAAAGATCTTCAAAAAGCAACTGAAGAATCAGATAAAAAAATAAATGATGGTTTTAAAAAACTATTTGATGAAGCAAAGGAAGTAATCAATAACAGTTTAAAGATTGTAATTAAAAAACATACTGATAAATTAGCAGAACTTGAAACTGAGGTAAATAATTTTAATATAGATACTTCTTCTAGTCTTGGAAGCATACAAAAAGTATGGGATAGTGGTGGTTTATTTGGTAATAAACTAGATACAGGTGGTGTATTTGCAATGGTTATTAGTTCTATAGTGGCTATTGGAGAAGCTATTGTAGAACAAATATTTGTAGGAGTTAAGGAATTAATAAAAAAACTCTTCGAAGATTTAAAAGATATGATGAAATTCATATCTAGAGCATACGGATTTAATATTATGTTTGATTTTGATTATAATGTTAATCTGGATGATGGTACGAAGAATGAAATAAATAGATCCTATCCTTCAACTAGCTCGAAAAATGATGCTAAAGATCAAAGTGCCGTTCAGGAATTGAATAATGCGACAAAGGATATACAACAAATAACAGACTTTAAGTTTCCTGAACCAGGAAGTGCTAATCTGGACGATTCTAATAAAATTGAAGAATGTTTAAACAATATTAAAGATGGTATCGTAGAACTTATTGAAGCATATACGAATTCAAAGGAAGGATTTATTGGTAAAGTATTAGATTTAGTTATTCCTGGCAAAGAAGTCATTGATTTATTCAAGAGAGTAATTACATTGATAAAAAGTATTATCAAAATTGTTACTAATCTCATAACTTTATGTTCTTATTTTGTTGGAGGAGAAACATCTATTGGAGAAGTGGGTGGTGTTATAGGTAGGATGTTATATCAAAAAGCCATTATTACCACATACGCAACAAGAATGTTTTCAAATAGGAATACACCTTTTGATAGCGGGGCTACTACGATGATGGGAACAAGCATGGACAAAATATATCATGGAAGTCTCCCTGAAGAGCCAGAGACGGGTAAGGATGTTAAAGAAGATGATGATGCAAAAAAAGCCACTGAAAGAATAAGGCAGTTCTTGAAAAATGAAGTTGAATCTATGGCTAAGGAAGCGGTTGCAAAGATTTATAGGGTTGATTCTAGTTTTGCTATGGCTGAACAAGAATATATTGTTGGAAAGAGTACTAGCGAATATGTTAATCAATCAATTGTAATGGGAAAAATATTTTTATTTAGATTGTTATGTAATATACCTGCAGCGGTTAGTAATGAAATAGCTGACAGTTTAAGCATTTTTGCTCCGATAGGTTGGATTATTGCGCTTATAGGAGAAACGGCAGGAGATATGTTTTTCATTGCTTCAGGTGTTTCGGTACCACTTGTTAAATATGCTGGTAATGCTTATTTATCTTCCGCTAACATTAGTAATCTTGTTAAAAAATTCTCTGAGGCTGTAAAGAAATCTGGCGATATAGGTAAATGTGCTGTAACTATAACAGAAGCATGTCTTAATGAGAATGATAAACAACAACAAATAAAAGATTATGTAAAAAAAGCAAAAGATGATAAAACTGCTAGATTAGCTAAAGATGGCGGTAAAGAGACTGGTGGAAGTACCCAGGAAGATAAAAAGGTTTATAAAAATGATGGTAGCGCAGATGCCAATGCATCAGAGTCAAAAAAATCAATAGTTGATAAACTAGAAATTAGTTACGATCAAATGTTATTTATGATGATTCTATTTGAAAGAGAAGATGAAGTATTACAAAGAATAAAAGAACTGATTATTATGGAAATGCGAAAATGTTACCAAAATCATGCGGATTATAGTTTGAATAAGGCATATACATTTATGCGAGTTCAAACTGAAGGAAAATGGGAACCATTATTACCTGTTCCGGGACAGCATATTATTAAACAAAAGAGAACATTTTACAGAGGATATTAAAGAAAAATATTGATTTAGATGCTGTGCAGGAATAATAACCAGATTTAAAAAGGATGTGATTATTTGTCAAAGTTTATAAATAACGAAAAAGGTGTTATGTCTATTGATGCCATTATTTCATTAACATTATTTACTTTTCTTGTGATGTTTTTAATTGATATAGCGGTTGTTTATCAAGCTCAGAACTATGTTTATCATGGTATGATACAGACCTCTAAGGAGATAGCTATTTTTACATATCAAGTAAGTTTAGTTGATGAGTTTGAAGTGGATGATACTGGTCATACAACTAATATCGCGGCATTAGTTGAAAGAATTGGAAATAAGTTTAATATTGCTGCTTTAAAAAAGATGAAAGCCCAGACAGATATGAGAGAATATTGGAAGAAGGGTGAAGAGGCTGATATTATTAATATGATTAAAGCAATGTATCCAGAATGTATTGCTGGTAGTAATGAAGATGCTGATAAGTGGCTTAAGTTTTATGGACTTAAAGATGGAATGGATAGCATTGATTTTAAAGGAAGCAAAAAGGAAAATCAGGATATTGTGATATGTGCGACCTTTGATGTAAACTTACTTTTCCCAGTTTTTGGAAAAGACAAGATTACTCTTAAGCAATCTACACGTGCAAGATCGTGGGAATATTTTGATAAGATTGATAGTACTGGTAGTAGCCATGGCGGCGGTGGAAAGAGTTTTGATGATTCAGATGAGGCTAGTGGTTCAAACGGCGGAGGATTTCGTTGATTTTTGTGGCTTTGTTGATAGTTAGAATTTCTTTGATGATTTAGTTGGAAGTGAGGAAATGCCATGAAAATGATTAATAAAGATTATAGAAGAATTATGAGAAAAGGCATAAGTATCTGTATTAGTATTGCGATGTTTTTTTCAAGTGCGTCTATTTGTAAGGAAGAAGCACGTGCTGATGGTGTTTCTGGATTAACAGCAACGGAAGAAACTGATGCGACATTTAGTGA
>JAILNN010000122.1 GCA_024691565.1 Lachnospiraceae bacterium
TCATTTAATGCATCAAGTGTAGACTGAGAACCATTTGTATATCCGCCCTGTGTAACATAATTTACAAGTCTAACAGTATTAACTCCCCACTCATCTCTAAGTGAATGGAAAGAACCTTCGTTTACATATGGACCCATCTCATTCCAATGCATTCCATGAGTGCTGGCTCCTCTAAGTGCAACTCTATTACCATCTTCACCAACAAGAACAGGCGCTGTATATGCATCAAGTTTAGCAAGCTTAAGCGCTCCATGTTTTCCAACTGGAGTTTCAGAATCAGCCAAATTTTTAGTCTCACCTGTGAGTGTATACTTTAATCCTGATGAACCAGAAGATGCACAATTAATATTAGTTACATAAGGATCACCTGTAACCTGATTTCCATTAGGTGTAAATCCAAACTTCATATCAGAACTTCCAACGGTTGTATTTGCTGGAATAGCTGTTGAATAATAAATTAAAACTCCACCTTTTTCACTATCATATGAAGCCTTAACTTTATTCTTATATGTTACATTAACCTGACCAGATGTTGGAAGAACAATTTCAACTCCTGTTACTTCTGAAGAAGATGCATTAGTTATATAAACTTCATATTCAACGTAATATTCATTACTTCCAGATCCTTTTTTTAACTCACATGTAACATCAGTTACATCAGAAGATCCACTTGATGATGAAGAACTTGAGCTTGAACTAGAACTTGAGCTAAGCTCATAATTAATCTCAGCTGAATTAATAGTATAATTAATACTTACACCATCAGTGCTTCCTGCAAATCTAATACCAAGTCTTGAGAAAGATGTGAAACTATTTAAATCCATTGAAAGTGAATAATTACCACCAGAAGAGACATAACCATCAGCACCTTTTTCATGCCAATCATACGCGGCATCCATTCCATAAATCAAAAGATTTGCATCGCCACCTGAAATACTATTTACAGTAATATCCACATCAAAAGTTAAACTACTAAACTTTCCAATATTACTAGTAACTACTGAAGGAATTGTGTTAAATTCCTTATCCAAAATATAGTCATTGCCATATTCATTTTTAGTTAAGGAACCACTTTCAGTCACTGCACCATTTCCAAGCATATCAATGCTTGATGAAGCTGCTACTACCTTTTTCACATTTGAAAAATTGAAGAAATTACCAAATGAATACCCTAGAATCATTGAAAAAACCAATACAAAAGATAAACAACTTCTTAAAACCCTTTTTTTGCTACACAACAAGTTAGCCATAATAACCTCCTAAAATTTAATGTATAATCACAAAAAAAGCGGCTCATATTACATATTTTTTAAAACAACCCATCACAAAAGACCGATTGTAAAGCATATATGTAAATATGAAACCGCACATAAAATCAAATTTATTGCTACCCGATAATTATATCACAAGGCACCTAAAAGTTAAACAATAATTTATATTTTTTAAACAATTTTAACAAAATCTTAAAATATTTTAACAGTAAGTTTTTTTTACGCAAATTGACTGTTATATAATTCAGCATATAAGCCATTCTTCTTAAGTAATTCGTCATGATTTCCTTCTTCCTGAATAATACCATGATTTAAAACAAAGATACAATCAGCATTCTTAATTGTCGAAAGTCTATGAGCAACAATAAGGGATGTTCTTCCTTCCATAAGCTTATCAAAAGCTTTAACTATCTTTATTTCAGTAAGAGTATCAATATTCGAAGTAGCCTCATCAAGAATAAGCACCTTAGGTTTCATAAGCATTACTCTCGCAATACAAAGTAGCTGTTTTTGACCTTGAGAAAGATTTCCACCACCTTCACTAATCACAGTATCATATCCATTAGGAAGCTTTCTAATAAAAGAATCTGCAAAACAACTTTTGGCCGCTTCTTTGATTTCATCCATGGTTGCATCTGGTTTACCAAAAGAAATATTTTCTGCAACAGTACCAGTCTGAAGCCAAGTATCCTGAAGAACCATACCTATATTATTTCTAATAAACTCTCTTTGAACCTTACCAATATCATAATCATCTAAGTATAGACTACCACTATCTATATCATAGAATCTCATAATCAGATTAATGATTGTTGTCTTACCACAGCCTGTTGGCCCTACAATAGCACATTTATGACCTTTCTTAACTGAGAAATCTGCACCCTTAAGAATCTGTGCACTGTCATTATATTTAAAATAAACCTTTTCTCCCTTAAGTGTTCCTTGAATATCTGCATCAATAGGAATATCTTCCATAGCCTCAGTACTATCTACACCCTTTGCAAATTCTTCTTCCTCTTCAAATTCCATAAATTCAAAAACTCTCGAAGCACAAGCAAGCGCATTTTGAAGTTCAGTAATAACACTTGAAATATCATTAAAAGGCTTTGTATATTGATTTGCATAACTTAAAAACGCAGAAAGTATACCGACAGTAATATGGCCTCTAATAACAAAAATTACACCTACAATTCCAACAGAAGCATATACAAGGTTATTTACAAATCTAGTCGCAGGATTTGTAATTGATGAGTAAAATGTAGCCTTAAGTGAATATCCAGAAAGTCTATAATTCACCTCATTAAATCTCTCTATTGCCTTATCTTCATAAGAATAAGCTTTAACCATTGCTTCATTAGGAATGATTTCATTAATAAGTGCAGTCTGTTCTCCTCTTGTGACAGATTGCTTCGTAAACATATTATATGACCTCTTTGCGATAAACGAAGCCACAAAGAATGAAATCGGAGTTAAAACAACAACGACTAATGTGATAATAACATTCTGTCTAAGCATAAAAATCAAAGTTAAAATAATTGTAAAGAAACTGACAAAAGCCTGAGAGAAACCGAGAAGAAGTCCATCTCCGACCTGATCAACATCTGCAATAATTCTACTAACCAAATCACCAGAATTTTTACTATCGACAATTCTTAAAGGAAGTGCTTGAATCTTCTTAATCAAATCATTTCTAAGATTCTTTGTAACATGGAAGGTCACATGATTATTGCAAACACCCATTATCCATTGAGAAACAACTGTAATACAAATAAAAATAATTACCTGCATAAGCATCTTTTTAATACTTACAAAATCAACCTTCCCTACTCCCACCATATAATCAATAACCTTAGAAACCTGAAGTGGTAAGTAAAGAGCTGTTGACACTCGAATTACGGCCATAATAATCGAAATCGCCATAAAAAAGTTATATTTATTTATATACTTTAATAGTTTTTTAACTGTACTTTTCTTCATATAGCTCACCATTTAATTATATATTCAAACTAGTTTAAAGTTCCCTATTGCATCTTAATCTGAGACTCATAAATACTCTTATAAACCTCACAATTTTTAAGCAATTCCTCATGTTTTCCTCTGCCAACAATTTGTCCATCATCCATAACCAGGATTTCATCACAATCACTCACCGTAGAAACTCTTTGTGAAACAATAATTGTAAGAGGGTCAAATGTAAGCTCTTTTATAGCTCTTCTAACACTTAAATCTGTCTTAAAATCAAGTGCACTAAAACTATCATCAAATATTAAAATTTCAGGTTCCTTAATCAAACCTCTAGCAATTGCAATTCTTTGCTTTTGTCCACCTGAAAGGTTTTTAGCTCCCTCAGAAATTTTATAATCAATTCCATTTTGCTTTTGCATAACAAAATCATAGCTTTGAGATGCTTTCAATGCATAAATTATATCATCCTCTGTTGCATCTGGTTTTGAAACACATAAATTTTCTCTAATAGTACCAGAAAGCAAAACTGACTTTTGTAAAACTGGAGACATCAACTTTCTGAGTTCCGAAATATCATATTCTTTTACATTTTTATTTTTATAAATAATCTCACCATCTGTCGCATCATAAAATCTTGGAATCAAATTAACAAGAGTACTCTTTCCACTACCCGTACTACCGATAACGCCAATGGTCTGACCTTTATAAAGCTTAAGATTTATATTTTCAAGAGAAGGTTCTTTCGCACTCTTATATTTAAAAGTCACATCATTAAATTCAACAAGCGGTTCCTTATAGTCAAAATCTCCATTTGACGCCTTAACCTTGTTATCTTCATCTTCAGGATAAAACTCAGGAACAACATCAAAGACTGCCTGAATTCTTTCACCACAAGAAATCGCCTTTGTACTAAGAATAATTGTATCAGCTAATTTAATTAACTCAGTCAAAATCTGAGTCATATAATTGATAAGAGCAATGATTGCACCCGCATGTAAAAGACCAATATTTAATTGCTTTGCAGCAACCCAAATCACAAGAACAAGAGTTAAATTTAGAATCAGATAAGTTAATGGATTCATTAATGACGAAATTCGTCCAGTATGAATCTGCAACCTAGATAACTTATCATTATTACCAACAAATTTTTCAATCTCATCATCTTGTCTATTAAAAGCTCTAATTACTCTAATACCCGAAAGATTCTCCTCAGAATTAAGAGTAACTTCATCTAGAGATGACTGAATCTTTTTATATAACGGCATTGTAATAAGCATGATTGAAAAAATAACAATAGCTAAAAGAACAATCATTCCACTAAATAAAAATCCTTCTTTAATACTAATCGTATACGAAAGAATTACAGCTCCTGCAACAATAAACGGAGAACGCAAAAAAAGCCTCAATGCCATATTGGTACCAGATTGAAGCTGATTTATATCACTAGTCATCCTCGTTAAAAGTGTAGATGAACCAAGTGAATTAATTTGAGAAACAGAGAGTTTTTGAATATGCTTAAATAAACTCTCTCTAATATTTGAAACAAAACCAATCGCAGCCTTAGCAGCAAAATACTGGGCTGTAATTGAACAAGTTAAACCAACAAGAGCAAGAACAAAAAGAATAATTCCCATCTTAATAATAATTGAATTATTATCACCCAGAACACCCTCATCAATCATCTTCGCCATAACAAGCGGAACAATCAAATCAAAGCACGCTTCTAAAAGTTTAAATAAAGGTCCTAGAATACATTCTTTTTTATATTCTTTTATGTAAACCAATAATTTTTTCATAATAAAATCCTTAGTAAAATCTAGCCAAAGTAAGTCAATTTATTTACCCATAAAAGAGTAAAATCTCGTCTGCATCATACCATTATAAATCTTACGATTTTTATTTGCCTTTCTACCAATATACCTTTCAGCATCTTCAAAACCTGTAATCATAAACATAGACCAATCATCAAGATTTGAAAAGACAGTTCCAAGTTCGCGGTAGAGCGCAGGCATATTCTTCTTCTCATCTAATCTCTCACCATATGGAGGATTCGTAATAATAAACCCTCTTCTTTTTCTATGGCTTAAATCAGAAACTGCTCTTCTTTGAAGATGAATCTTATCAAATACACCAGCTTCCTTCGCATTATAAATAGCTGCTTCTATTGCATCACCATCAATATCATATCCCTGAATGTCCATCTCAACATCTTCATCAAGCAAATCATTTGCTTCATCAATGGCATCATACCAATATTTTCTAGCAACGATATTATCCCAGTTTTCAGCAGTAAATTCTCTATTCATACCAGGTGCCATATTCATGCCAATCATAGCAGCCTCAATAGGAAAAGTACCACTACCACAAAATGGATCAACTAAGATTCTATCCTTCTTCCAAGGAGTAAGCATAATAAGCGCAGCAGCAAGAGTTTCAGTAACAGGTGCCTTAACAGTCCTTGTTCTATAACCCCTTTTATGAAGCGAATCTCCAGATGTATCAAGACCAACAGAAACAATATCATTCATAATGATAACTCTAACCGGATAATCCTCACCATCTTCATCAAAGTAAGAAATACCATACTTTGACGAAAGTCTCTTAACCATAGCCTTCTTCATAATCGACTGAATATCTCTAGGGCTATGATTCTTACTCTTAACTGTTGTCACCTTTTTAACCCAAAATCTACCATTTTTAGGTATATAGTTTTCCCAAGGTATATTAAAGGTACCATCAAAAAGCTCATCAAAATTTTCAGCCTTAAATTCGCCAACCTTTAGTAATATTCTCTCAGTTGTTCTAAGAAAAATATTAGCTCTAACCAAGGCATCTAGACCACCCTTAAAGGTAACTTTTCCATTGTCAACATTTGTGATTTCATATCCAAGATTTGAAACTTCTCTCTTAAGAACTGCCTCAAGTCCAAAATGACATGGGGCAATATATTCAAATTCTGTACTCATATTAATTTATATAACTCCTTGATGTTGGAAATCCCAACCAACTCTAAATTTCCTAATTCTGCTTTCTTTATATTTAAACTTGCCATGTTTACAGCAGGTAGAATACAAGTCTCAAAGCCTAATCTAGCCGCCTCAAGAACTCGTTGTTCTGCATTATTTACAGCTCTTACTTCTCCAGCAAGACCCACCTCACCAAAGCAAATAGTTTTTTCATTAACATTAGAATCCTTACAACTAGAAATAATCGCAGCAATAATCGCAACATCCATAGCTGGTTCATTAATTCTAAGACCACCAGCAACATTGATATAGGCATCATATTCGCTCATATGAAGACCAATTCTCTTTTCAATTACTGCTAACAAAAGATTAATTCTATTAAAATCAATTCCCGTTGATGTTCTTCTAGGGAGATTAAAGGAAGTATGACAAACCAGAGCCTGCACCTCAATTAAAATAGGTCTTGTTCCCTCAATAGCACAAGAAACAACGGAACCCGAAGCATTCTCAGGTCTTCCATTTAACATATATTCAGAAGGATTTTTAACCTCATGAAGGCCATCTCCCTGCATCTCAAAAACACCAATTTCATTAGTAGAACCAAATCTATTTTTGACCGCTCTAAGAAATCTATATGATGCACCTCTTTCAGATTCAAAATATAGAACAGTATCAACCATATGTTCAAGAACTCTAGGACCAGCCACTACACCTTCCTTAGTGACATGACCAACAATAAAAATTGTAACCGGAAGAGTTTTTGCAAGACGCATGAAAACACCTGTAGCTTCTCTAATCTGAGAAACAGAACCTGGCGCCTGTCCAAGTTCAGTGCTTAACATCGTTTGAATAGAATCGATAACAACAACATCTGGTTTAATATCAGTAATACGCTCAACTACTCTTTCTAAATCAGTCTCACTGTAAACCAGCATTTCATTATTAAAAGCCGGCAATCTGTCGGCTCTCATTTTAATCTGTTTAGCAGACTCCTCTCCTGAAACATAGAGCACAGACCTTTTGTCTATGCAAAGATTTCTACACATTTGAAGAAGAAGTGTGGATTTACCAATACCAGGATCACCACCGACAAGTACCATGGAGCCGGTAACTATGCCGCCTCCAAGTACCCTGTCGAATTCTTCAATATTTGTTAGAGTCCTTTTATGATTATCGATATTAACTTCTGATAGTTTAATCGGTTTATTATCCACAACTCCTAAAGGAAGTGGATTTACCTTAAGATTTTTATTAGATGTAACCTTTTCCTCGACAAATGAATCCCAAGCCTTACAACCAGGACATTGTCCCAGCCATTTTGCTGATTCATATCCACATTCTTTACAGAAAAAAACTGTTTTCTTTCCTGCTTTAGCCATTATTTACTCCAATTCAAATAAAATCCATACTAAAATCTAGATAATCAAACTTTTTCAATTTTAATCTTTGAAACACTATCCTTTTCCAACAAAAGACTAAGAATTAACTTTCCACCAAGATTTGTTTTTTCAACACTTCCATCATTGTCATTAATGAAAACCTTATACTCTGTCTCTGGTTCAAGTTCAAGAGTAACTGAAGAATCCTTTAATCCTTCAACATTGAACTCAATCATTTTCTCATCAGCTTTAAAGGTTGTAACAACTGTTCCAGGAACTGATTCGTAAACAAACAATCCATTTCTTTCAAGTTTAGTAATGTCTTTAAATGTCTTTACCTTATAAAGATCTCCATCATGTTCGAAATCAGACACCTTCTTTTTCTCAGGTAAATCAAAGTTACCAAAACTCAAACTTCCATCTGCCTCATTGCGAATTAATTCTTCTACTACAGCCATTTTAAGCCTCCTCATAAATATTAATATTTAGTTAAAAATACCCTATCTAAAGAATAACATAAAACCATTTTTAAATCTACAACATATTTAATCATTTTACTTCAAAATGAATTTTATCTTCTTCAGCATAGACAACAACAGTATTGCCAACTTTTACATTTTCATCAACGATTTGTTCTGCAAGAGCATCCTCAATATTAGTCTGAATTGCTCTCTTAACAGGACGAGCTCCATAAACCTTGTCAAATCCAACCTTAGAAAGGAATTCAACAGCTGAATCCTTAAATTCAAGTTCAATCTGAAGCTGATCCTTTGCTCTATCGCCAAGTTCTTTAAGTAAAAGCTTAACAATCTCACAAATATTATCCTTTGTGAGCATATGGAACACAATAATCTCATCAATTCTATTGATAAATTCAGGTTTAAAGATTCTCTTAACCTCTTCAAGAACCGATGTCTTCATCTTTTCATAATCCGCCTCTGCAGAGTCTGTCACACCAAAACCTAAGTGCTTAGGTTCAACAATTCTTTGTGCACCAGCGTTTGACGTCATAATAATAATTGTATTCTTAAAGCTAACTCTTCTACCCTGCGCATCAGTAATATGTCCCTCATCTAAAATCTGTAAGAGGATATTAAACACATCAGGATGAGCCTTCTCAATTTCATCGAAAAGCACAACTGAATAAGGATGTCTTCTAACCTTTTCAGAAAGTTGTCCACCATCATCATAGCCAACATATCCAGGAGGAGAACCAATCATCTTAGAAACACTATGTTTCTCCATATATTCAGACATATCAACTCTAATAATATCACTACTCTTTCCAAACACAGCATCCGCAAGTGTCTTAGAAAGTTCAGTCTTACCAACACCAGTAGGTCCTAAGAAAAGGAAGGAACCAATCGGTCTATTAGGATCCTTAAGGCCTGTTCTTCCACGTCTAACCGCCCTAGCAACAGCGCTAACTGCTTCTTCCTGACCAATAACACGATTATGAAGAGCCTCTTCAAGATTCTTAAGCCTCTTAGTCTCCTCTGTCTGAATCTTCTGGACAGGAATCTTAGTCCAATCAGAAACAACATCAGCAATCGCTTCCTCAGTGACAACTAACTTCTCAGCCTTTTCGCTTTCACCAAGTCTATCTTCCTTGATTTTATCTATCTTTTTCTCAATTTCTCTTTGTTTATTCTTAATTTCAGAAGCAAGTGTAAACTCTTCCTTCAAAATTGCAGCTTCCTTTTGCTCCTCTAAAAGAACATTTTCCTCTTCTAATTCTCTAAGTTCAGGAGAAGGTAAATGTCTTTTCATTCCAACTCTTGCACATGCCTCATCAACAGCATCAATTGCCTTATCAGGTAAAAATCTATCACTAACAAATCTAGAAGTCATGTTTGCTGCAGCATAAAGCGCATCATCCGTAATTTGAACCTTATGATGTTTCTCATAAGCAGGAGCAACTCCCTTTAACATATCAAAGGTCAACTCAACAGAAGGCTCTTCAACTACTACAGCCTGAAATCTTCTTTCAAGAGCAGCATCCTTTTCAATTCTCTTTCGATATTCCTCAGTTGTTGTAGCACCAATAAGTCTAATCTCTCCTCTAGCAAGACTTGGTTTTAAAATATTAGCAGCATCGGTAGAACCTTCAGAACCACCAGCTCCAATTACTGTATGAATCTCATCAATGAAAAGAATGATATTTCCAGCACTCTTAGCTTCATTTAAAGATCTCTTAAGTCTCTCCTCAAAATCACCTCTATACTTAGAACCAGCAACCATTCCAGCAACATCCAAGGTAATAATTCTCTTACCAAGCATATGATCCGGAACCTCTTCATTAACAATATTAATTGCAAGTCCTTCAACAACGGCAGTTTTACCTACACCAGGTTCTCCAATAAGACATGGATTATTCTTAGTTCTTCTACTTAAAACCTGAATAAGCCTTCTGGTTTCAGAATCTCTACCAATTACCTTATCAAGTCTGCCTTCTCTAGCTTCCTCAGTTAAATCTGTTCCAAATGAATCTAACATTGGAGTAGATGACTTCTTCTTTTGATTTTTAGTCATCAAATAATCATTTTTAGCAACAGTAGAATCCTGTCCGCTCGCAGTCAAAAGCTCAATATAAAGCTTTTGAATATTGATATTCAAGGTATTCAAAATTCTAACGGCAATACAATCAGTTTCAGATAAAATAGCAAGTAAAATATGTTCTGTACCTGCTTTTTCAATATTATATTTCTTAGCAAATTCAACCGCCTTATCTAAAACCTTATTAGCTCTTGGAGTATATATACCCTTCTCTACAACGGCAACTCCACCGTCATCAGAGCTCATAACATCCTTAACAACATCCATTACCGCCTGCGCTTCAACTTCATTTTCCTTTAAGACTCTTGAAGCAACACCATTTGTTTCACAAAGTGAAATCAACAAGTGTTCAGTGCCGACAAATGAATGTCCGAGGGATTTTGCAATCTTCTCAGCTTTTTTAACAACTGATATTGCACTTCTTGTATAGTCCTCTCTAAGGTTCATAAACAACTCTTTCCTTTCCTCTAAAATTTACTCAACAGCACCACCAGTTGAGGTAGAACTATTATCTTTATTATTCTTTGAAGTATTATCTGTTTCACTAGCTGAGTTATCACTCGAACTATCTGAAGCAGTAACGTCTTTCTTAGCTACATTAGCAATAATCTTATATTTTCTAGCGCTTCCAGTATCGGATGTAACCGTAACATAGAAGGTATTTCTTCCTTCTTTCAAATTAAAGGTTCCACAACCACTGACTGAAGCATTGCTATTAGCCGCTCTCGCAGCAATTCTAAGCCTCTTACACCACGACTCAAGGTCTACAGTAAATGTATTCTCACCTTCAGTAGGTCTAAATATATTATTTCCCTGACTATATGTAAGCTTTAAGCTCTTAAGATAATTATTACCAGACTTCGCATTTGAAAGGTCAGATACCCTAATAACCTTATCTGTTGTGTCGCCTCCTGATGGAATTGCAGCCCTATTAGTAGGCATATTTAAGTATACAGGAATGACAAAGGTAATATTCATGCTTTTAGCTGCCGTACCATAAGCCTGAACAGCTTTCTCAGCTTCACTCACATTAGCCATAATATTAGCCATATATTGGTGGTTAAAGGTCGAAATATCAGTGACATTAAACTTCTGGAAATACATAGTATTCTGTCCAATATTAATATAATTCTCACCAATAAACATTGCACCACCTACAATAGCGCGGTAGTGGTTTGTCCAAGGACGCATATATCCAGAAGACGCCCTAGCATAGCTTAAACCAGAAGCAATTGCGCCACCAGCTACAGTAGAATTATTTGCACCAATATTATAGAAATTCTGAACACCACTCGAATTAGTAACCGAAGAACTAAAGCTTGTGCTTGAGGTTACAACCTCCTGCTTTGTTCTTGCAGCAAGGAAATAAGGACTAACTCCTGATGCTGCAGCGGCATCCATATAAGTCTGAGAGTAAGAAATAGATTTACTCTTATTTCCATCATTATAATTAAAGGTTGTTTTATACATAGGCGTTCCTTGTAAAACAATCTCCGTACCAGCCCTACTCTGAACAGCCTTTTGATATGTTAAATCTTCAAATTGGAAGATATCAACCTCGTTAAGGAAGTTTCTAGGATCTAGATAATACTTAACCGCTTTATCAGACGCTGTAACCCAATTACTTCCATCATATGCAATATATGAACCAGTCTTCTCATCATAAGCTCCAGGAGCCTTAGACTTCCACTCACTTGAAAGGTAGGAAGGAAGAAGGTTCAAACCAACTCTAGACTCAGCCTCAACAACATCAGCCCAGTCAAGACCTGTTTCATATGCTTCAAATTCCCAATAAGGATATTTTTCATGAAGCTTCGCCAAATCATAGATATAGGACGATGGGAAACCAGCCTTCTCCATCTTTTCCTTAAATTCCTTATCAGAAATAGGTTTCTCAGTAGTCTTAACAACAGGTTTTGCAGTAGTACGAGGTTTCTTTCTAGGAACAATTTTTTCCTCTTCTGCCTGAGCTAAAACTAACTCTGTTTTCGTAACATAATTCTTTTCAAATTCAACATCCTCAAAGAAGACATTATCATCTGAAACGTAACCAGAAACCTTAGAATTATCTAATACCACTTCAACATAATCATAAACCTTTTCATCACTCTTCTGTGTTCCAATAACTAAGATAGGTGTATTATGTTCAAGCTTTATAATATTTCCATTAAGCATCAGATTATTTCCATTGATTTTACTCTTCAAAGTTAATTCTTCAGTAGCAATAATCTTAGCATTAACTGCGGCATTATAGTTAACAAGAATATATTTAGAATTAATATATCCCTGATATGGATTTCCATTATAGTCAAATGAAATCTTATACCATTTTTCACCCTCATAAATTGAGTTTGAAATAATCTTAACAGACTCATTTTCCTCTAAAACAAGTCTCTTGTCACCATCATAAACAAAGGATGAACCAGAAGCTGGATTTCTATATAAAACAGTATTTTCAGAAACAAATCCAGTAATACTATCAGTCGTCATTCCACTTGTAACAACCAAGTATTTTTTCTCAACATAACCTTCAATATTTCCTTCATCCTCTAATTTATAGATAATCTTACACCAATCATTTTTTTCACTTACAATCGTAACTTCCATTCCGGTTGAAAGTTCAACGGGCTCATCCTCAGAATCAAGCTGAACCCTGTCGGCATTAACATTTGGCTCTTCAAATATGTTTATCGGTGTAGCAGCATTTACCCTAGCAGGAGTTGTTGCATCCGTAGCTACATATTCTTTCTTGTTTAAATATATAAATGCACCTACAGCGAAAATCAAAGTAAAGATAACCAATATAATAACCTTGATTTTTTTACTTATCATATATAAAGTTTTCCCTTCTGAAAGCCTTCCTTCGCAACAAAATAAACTCTATCAGCTTCTTCTGAAGCTTTCTCACCTGTAAAGGCATTGTAGGAAGCAACAAGTTCAAGTCCAGCCTCAGAAATCATTTCAACAATATCCTCGATTAAATAGGCCTTTTGAACATGATCCTCCTCATATCTGTCATATTTATTCTCATCATCCTTGATAAACATTGTAATATGACTAATATTCTCTCGGCTCACACTATCATACTCATTTTCCCAAATAACAGCGGCATTATCACGACAATCCGTGACCGTACTATCACCAACTGTCTTTTCAAAAAAATGACTCGTTTTCATATCAAAAATAAATATTCCATCTTTTTCAAGATAGTTATTTACCTTCTTAAAAATCTCAACAATTTCGTCTCTCTCAAGAATATAGTTTAAGCTATCGCATACACTAACAACTGCATCAACTGTGCCAAAAAGCTCCATTTCACGCATATCTTGATTTAAAAGAAGTGATTTTTCACACTTTTCTCTCGCAATCTCAAGCATCTCAGATGAATAATCAAGACCAATCGTGTCATAACCTTCATTCTCAAGTCTTTTTAAAATTTCACCAGTACCACATCCTAAATCTAAAATTGTTCCCTTTTCAATTCCATTATTCATGAGTAGTACATGTATATAAGAAAACCATGTATCATAGGATATATTATCCATAAAATCATCATATATCGCAGAAAACATACTATATTCTGGCGTTTCCATATCAATCCCTCAATTCTCAAACTTTATAAACATATATTTATTAACTAAAACCAACTAATATTACCACAAACAACTATATAAATGCAAATCATCGCGATATAATCAATGTAATTCTTATAGGTTTTCTTCCTAGAGTTCATCCAGATTCTTAGAATATGCAGGAATAAATTCTTTCATGAAGATATTTGCTTCCTCACAATCTAACTCGACAATAGCCTTATATGTAGATTCTTTAGCACATCTAAACTCGCTATTTCCATTATTCTCTTCTTCTACACACTTAATATATGCAGAAATCTTATCGGCCGCCTTAATAATCTTCTTAGAATCCTTATCCAAATCATCCGGAATAATTATGTTTTCATAAACTGGACGAAGGTCATCTGGAAGTTTATTAAGCATTCTAAATGCAGCCCTCTTTTCAATCCTCTTATACTCATTCTTAATATCTTCATTCTCATATTTAACAGGAGTTGGCATATCTCCTGTAATAATCTCAGTACAATCATGATACATCGCAACAACAGCGAGATGCTCAGTATTATAATTCTTTCCAAGTCTAATATTTCCAAGATTTGCAAGACAAAGTCCAATCATCGCAACCTCAAGGCTATGTTCACTTATGTTTTCCTTAACGGAATTTCTCATAAGTGCCCATCTCTCAATATATTTCATCCTTGATGTCATCGCAAAAAATGTATCATTACGTCTTTCGTTTACATGTTCCATCTTTCTACCTCTATTTCAATTTTCCTTTTAAATACTGACCTGTAAATGAAGCCTGTTCTTTAACAATCTGTTCTGGTGTTCCCTTTGCAATAACAGTTCCACCACCGTCACCACCTTCAGGTCCCATATCAATAATATAATCAGCATTCTTAATAACATCTAAATTATGCTCAATTACAAGAACTGTACTACCATAATCAACAAGTCTATGCATGATTTTTATAAGCTTATCAACATCTTCAAAATGTAAACCAGTTGTTGGCTCATCTAAGATATAAATTGTCTTTCCTGTATTCCTACGGCTAAGTTCAGTAGCAAGCTTAACTCTCTGTGCTTCACCACCTGAAAGAGTCGTCGAAGACTGACCAAGTTTAATATAAGATAATCCCACATCTGCAAGTGTATCGAGCTTATCCTTAATACTCTTAACAGGAGCAAAGAATTCTCTCGCTTCCTCAACAGTCATATCGAGAACATCAGCAATACTCTTTCCCTTATACTTAACTTCAAGAGTCTCTTTATTATATCTCTTACCTTTACACTCCTCACAAGGCACATAAACATCTGGAAGGAAGTTCATTTCTATCTTTATGATACCATCACCACAACAATTTTCACATCTTCCACCTTTAACGTTGAAACTAAAACGTCCTTTTGCATATCCCTTCGCCTTAGCATCCTCAGTTGCTGCAAAAAGAGTTCTAATCATATCAAACATACCTGTATAGGTCGCAGGATTTGATCTAGGTGTCCTTCCAATAGGCGACTGGTCAATCTGAATAACCTTATCTAGCTGTTCTAAACCGCTAATTGACTTAAATTTTCCAAGTGGTCTTCTAGCATGATTAAGTTTTCTTGCAAGCACCTTATATAAAACCTCATTAACAAGAGAGCTTTTACCAGAGCCAGAAACACCTGTAACAAGAGTAAGTACACCCAGCGGAAATTTAACATCGACACTTTTAAGGTTATTCTCAGCAGCACCTTTAAGAGTAAGCCATCCCTTAGGTTTTCTTCTAACAGGATTATACTCAATTACCTTCCTCTTACTAAGATAATCTCCAGTAATTGAATCCTTACAATTAATTATCTCTTCAGCAGTTCCTGCACAAATCACATTACCACCGTTTTCACCAGCCCTAGGTCCGATATCAACGATATAATCAGCCTCCATCATAGTATCCTCATCATGTTCAACAACAATCAAGGTATTTCCAATATCACGAAGTCTCTTCAGTGCAGAAATCAATTTATCATTATCTCTTTGATGTAAACCGATACTTGGCTCATCAAGGATATATGCCACACCAACAAGGCCAGAACCAATCTGAGTTGCAAGACGAATTCTTTGAGCCTCACCACCTGACAAAGTAGATGTTGCATTTGACAAACTAACATAGTCTAATCCTACTTCAACCAAAAATCCCAGTCTCGCATTAATCTCCTTAAGAATCAGTCTTCCAATCATCTTCTGTCTATCATTAAGCTCAATATTCTTCATAAATTCAGCCAATTTCTTAATAGACATATCCGTAATTTCATCAATATGTTTACCAGCAACCGTAACTCCAAGAGCTTCCTTCTTAAGTCTTTTTCCACCACAGGTAGAACAAGGCTTAATTAGCATAAATGTCTCATATTCTTTCTTTGAAAGCTCAGAACCAGTTTCTCTATATCTCTTTTGTACATTCTTTATGATACCATCAAAGTGAATATCATAAACTCCAGTACCTCTTTGGCCTGTATACTTAACCTTAACAGCCCTGTCAGCTCCTCTCATAAGAATATTCTTAATCTTGTCAGGATATTCTTCATAAGGAGTAGTTAGTTTAAACTTATATTCCTTTGAAAGAGCATTAAGAATAGAACCCGAAAAACTATTAGGGTCACTCGCAGACTGCCATCCTGGAACAACAATAGCACCATCAGCAATACTAAGAGAAGGATCTGGAATAATCAAATCCTCATCAAATTCCATAGTAAATCCAAGTCCCGTACATGCAGGACAGGCACCAAATGGATTATTAAAAGAAAAGCTTCTTGGTTCAATCTCATCAATACTAATATTACAATCAGGGCAAGAAAAACTCTCGCTAAAATTCATAACTCTTTCATTTGGAATCTCAACCTTAACAAGCCCATCTCCAAGTCTTAATGCATTCTCAAGAGAATCAACTAATCTGCTTCTAACCCCTTCTCTAACAGTCAATCTGTCAATCATAATATCGATATTATGTTTTTTATTCTTTTCGAGATTAATATCCTCAGATAGCTCATAGGTATGTTCATCAATAACAGCTCTTACATAACCACTCTTTTTAGCACTCTCTAAAAGCTTTCTATGTTCACCCTTCCTACCTCTAACAACTGGTGCTAAAATAATAAGCCTTGTTTTTTCAGGCAAATCAAGAATCTCATCAGCCATCGTATCGACGGTTGAACGATTAATTTCCTTTCCACAATTAGGACAATGAACAACTCCAATACGCGCAAAAAGAAGCCTAAAATAATCATATATTTCTGTAACTGTACCAACAGTTGAACGTGGGTTTCGATTTGTAGAACGTTGATCGATGGCAATAGCAGGTGGAAGTCCCTCAATAGACTCCACCTCAGGCTTTTCCATCATACCTAAGAATTGCCTGGCATAGGACGAAAGAGATTCCATATATCTCCTTTGTCCTTCGGCATAAATTGTATCAAATGCAAGAGAAGATTTCCCAGAGCCTGAAAGTCCTGTAATAACAACAAACTCATCTCTGGGAATATCAATATCGATATTTTTTAGATTGTGCTCATTAGCACCTCGAATTCTAATATATTTTTTTAATTCTTCATGTTTTCTCATTTTTTTAAATTCTTACTCTAATCCTGTTTTTATTTTATCCTTCAAATAATCAGATAATTCAACTACTCCGTCACCACTTCTAGATGACACATTAAAAATTTCACAATTCTTATTTACATCTTTGACATCATTTTTAACTCTATCAACATCAAATTCAAAATAAGGAAGCATATCAGCCTTATTAATTACCATACAATCAGCTGTACTAAAGAGCAGAGGATATTTCACAACCTTATCATCACCCTCAGGTACACTTAAAAGAGCAATTCTTAAATTCTCACCAATGTTAAACTCTGCTGGACAAACCAAATTTCCAATATTTTCAATAAAAATAACATCAAGATTATCTAAATCAAACATAGGTAGAATACACTCAATTGACTTTGCTTCAATATGGCATGCACCCTGAGTCTGAAGCTGGACAACAGGAATTCCAAGTTCATCAATCTTCTGGGCATCAATAGTTTCTGTAATATCTCCTTCAATAATTCCAATCTTAAAATCTGGAGAAAGCTTCTCAATCAAAGATGTGAGAAGTGTAGTCTTACCAGCTCCAGGAGAACCAATTACATTAACAATATAAACCTTCTTCTTAGAAGTTACCTCCTTAATTTGATCACTTACGTCTTCATTCCATTCTAAAACCTGCTTAACAACCTTAATTTCTCTCATCATTTCTCTCCTAAAAATTATTGGCATTTACTGCCTATTCATATGTGCCTTCACCTTTTCTTTATACATCAGTTCATCAGCAACACTGATTCTCTTATCTAAATCAATATCCTTTGTTGGTACAAATGTACAAACACCAATACTGATTGTGATTTCATATGGTTTACCAGATTTAGCATTATATTCATCCAAATAATCCTGGACTCTTCTACGATAATTAACTTCAAAATTAGGCTCACGAAGTTTACCAGCAACTATAAATTCATCACCGCCAAACCTAGCGCAAAACTCGCCATTAATCGCTGCCTTCTTAAGTGCATGTGCAGAGGCTACAATAGCTAAATCTCCATCACTATGTCCATAAGTATCATTGATAACCTTAAGTCTATTAAGGTCAGCTGATACAATAACAAATTCACTTCCTTCTTCAATACATTCTTCAAAGACCTTATTAACCTCTTGATAAAAACCACGTCTATTTAATAGACCAGTAATATGGTCATGAATATATTTATCTTCCAAAGATTGAATGAATTTTCTTTGTAACATATAGTTCTTCTTAAGCTCAAGTGCAGTACTTAAGTTCATCAAAAACTCATATAAAATATTATAATTAACAACCTCATGTTCATAATCAAGAATCGCATAACCTATAGCTTCATCATGAACATGCATTGGGAAAACAACAATACTATCAAACTCATCAAAAACCTGATCAATCTCAGGGATAATATTAATTGTTGGAAAATCAATTATACCTTTCCAAGTATCCCAATGTCGATAAATCATCAAATCCATCTTAGATGAATATCCTTTTTTACGTCTTGTAGTTTTGATAATATCATCAATTTCATTTTCAATTAAGAAAACATCATCAACACAAACCATAAATAATTTTGTATTGAAAAGCTCAACATATCTTTTCAAGTTTTCAAAGATTTCCATAAAGGTATCATTATCAGTCAAATCTGTAACCATCTTTACCTGATTCTGATTCATAAATGTCATAACATTAATTCTATCACTAAGCTGTTCAATCAACTTATTAGTCGCAAACCTTGATTGTTTCGAAGGACAACCACAGGTTCCACCAATAATCATATGTGAATCAACCCATTTTCTTTTGTTACATCTAAGACCTTCAAACAACCTTGTGAAAAGATCAAACGTCTCAATAGCCGTTCTATCAATATCATGGGCCGCTGTAGTAATAACAGGCTGATGATTAAGTGCGTAACTAATGCCATCAAAACCGGTTACTGCAACATCTTCAGGAACACGAATACCAGCATCTCTTAAACAATCAAAAACTGTAGCAGCCATGGTATCATTTGCACAAACAAAAGCATCTGGTAAAGGAAGATCACTACTTAAGAATTTTTCCATAACCTCCTTAGTTGGCCTTCCCCAAAATCCACCATAACCAAGTCGTCTTTCATCTAATTCAAGATTATACTCTCGTAATACCGACCTAAAAACATTAAGACGCCTATCAGAAAACTCATTATTTTCAATACCAGCAATAAAATTAAAAACCTTAAAGTGATGAACTTCAATCAAGTGTCTAGTGATATCTTCCATCGCCTTATCATAATTAAAGCTGACATTATAACAACCATCAATAAATCTATCTACAGAGACTACTGGAATACTCTTAACTCTAGCACAATCCATAATTAGATCTATAACCCTTTGTGATTTAATCGTTTCAGACATCAAAACAATACCATCAATCAAGTCATAGTTCATTAAATCAAAAACATACCCCTCACCCTGATCGTTGGTAGTCCCTTCATTCATCTGTGTAAATGCATAAAATGTGATTAACTTAAAGTCATACGAAGCAGCATATTTGGAAAAAGAGTTGAGAAAGTCCCCATTATATTCTTCATCAATTCCACCAATACAAATACCTATAACTTTTTTTCCGTTTTCGAGCAATAAACACACCTCCTCCAATAAATTCCAAAAATATACTATTATATTTTCCAGATAAGAAGCGTTAATCTGCTTATATTTTAAAACTTTTTACCATCAAATACAAGTAAAACCATGTAAAGTTTACACTTTATTCATAAAGTAATTTCTCTAATTCTATTCTACTACAATGCTATCTATATATGACTCTCTTCCCTCAATCAAATCAGCATTTCTTCCCTTACATTTAGGGCAAATAATTCTAAAATCTTCGATTTCAAAATCCTCATCGCAATCATTGCAATGAATACGTCCAGGAAACTTCTCAATAATAAGCTCAGCCCCCTCAGAAGCTGTTCCCTCACTTAAAAGTTGAAAATAATCCTTAACTATTTCAGGCACAAGACAACTAAGCTTCCCCACTTTAAGCTTAACCGAGACAACCTTATTTGCATTATTAGTAACAGCCTCCTTGTTAACCATGTCAACAAGACCGCTAGTAACGGATAATTCGTGCATCAAAAATTCCCCTTTCTAGTGTTCACGCCTACCAAAACACATGCGGTGATTTCGCTTCGCTCTACTGTCTGCTTTCGCAGACAATCACCTTATGTGTTTTGGTAATGCTACCGCATTTTGTATTCCTACACAAGCAAATACAAGCAAAAATGCTTGCTTTGCTTGTGCTTCATGTTCACGCCTACCAAAAACACATGCGGTGATTTCGCTTCGCTCTACCGTCTGCTGTCGCAGACAATCACCTTATGTTTTTTGGTAATGCTACCGCATTTTGTATTCCAACTCAACCAAACACAAGCAAGAAAAGCTTGCGTTTGATTGAGTATGAATACAAAGCGTGAACATGACCTTATTTTAGCATATTCTAGGCAACCCTTCCCCCTGAAGAACTTCCAAACTTCTTAATCCACCTATAACAGTTCTTACGGTGAGATTCCCAAACTTTTCTCCTTGGTCTTCCACTATTTCTCCAGCTATCACAGCATTTTCGCCATACTTTGAATTTTTAATTATTGATAGTGCTTTCTCAGCATCTTCTTCTGCTACAATCGCAACCAACTTCCCTTCGTTTCCCATATACAAAGGGTCTAGGCCTAGGATTCCACAAAAATCTTTTATCATTGGATTTACAGGTATTTTATCATCCTCTAATTCAATGTTTACCTTTGCAGAAATTGCCATTTCCTTTAAAACAGTCGCAAGTCCGCCACGAGTAATATCTCTTAGGGCATGAACCTTAATATTATTATTAACAAGTGATAAAACCATCTCATTTAAAGGAGCATTATCACTTTCAACATTATTATCAATAGTCATTCTACTACTTAAAATTGTCGCATGATGATCTCCTAAATACCCAGATACAATAACCTTATCACCCTTCTTACAATTCTTTGAGCTAATATCCTTTTCAGGGTTAATAAATCCGACACCTGCAGTGTTAATTATCAATCCACCACTGCCTTCAATTACCTTTGTATCACCAGCAACAATCTTTACATTTGCTTCTTTTGCAGTTTCTGCCATAGACTTGCAAATCTCACTTAAAAGTTCTGTATCTAACCCTTCTTCCAAAATAAAACCACAGGTTAAATACTTTGGAACACTTCCTCTCATCAAAAGATCATTTACAGTTCCGCAAACCGATAATCTTCCAATATTTCCACCCGGATATGTAAGAGGCTTAACAACAAAACTATCCGTAGTCATAGCAAGCATTGCACTTCCATCGACTACTGAAGAATCCTCCATTTGAGAAAGAATCTCATTATTAAAATATTTTGCAAATATACTGTCTATAAGCTCAGAAGTAGCTCTTCCTCCACTTCCATGAGCCATTGTTATAATAGCCATCTTAAAAACTCCTTTTCATAAAAAGCATCATAAACAAGTAAAATCAGACTTAAATTCATATAACTTGAATTTGTACTACTGCGGTTCAGATAAAAATGTTTGGAAGCAACATCCTTCTTCAGATACCATACAAGCACCCTGTGGTGTAAGCGGTGTACATACCTTTTTAAACAAAGGACACTCATGAGGTGTAATCTTACCAGTTAAAACCTTGTCACATGAACACCCCTTATTAAGCTTAATATCCTCAGAAAGCCCTTCACTACCAGCATCAAAAAAGCTATATTCATCTTTGATTTTTAAACCAGAACCCTTGATTTCACCCATACCTCTCCATACCGCATCATATGGCTGTAAGTATTTTTTCATTAGATTTAGAGCTGTATCATTTCCCTCGTCCCTAACCACTGAGGTATAAAAATTCTTTAACGGAACAATATTTTTCTCTTTTAGTTTTTCCTTTTCACAAATCATCTTCGTGATACCATAGATTCCAATTACCAACTCAGATGGGTTAAAACCAGTAATTCCAAAAGGTATATTATATGTGCTGGCAAGCCCATAAAAAGCATTCTTTCCAGTAATTACACTTACATGACCAGGTGCAATAAATCCATCAATTTTTGCACCTGCCTGAATAAGGTATTCAATCGCCTCTGGCATTGTTTTTAGCGCCGTAAGAAGCTTCACATTTTTTATATCTTTAGAAATTAAACTTTCTAATAAAAGCGTATAAACAGGAATTGTTGTTTCGAATCCAACAGCCGCAAAAACATAATTAATGTCAGGATTATCTTCAGCCATTTTAATGATATCCATTGGAGAATAAACCATCTTTACATTAGCACCATTACCTTTTTCAAGGTTTAGACTCGATTTACTACCAGGAACTCTCATCAAATCGCCAAAGGTTACAATACACGTGTTTTCAGTTTTAGACAACTCAATAAGTCTGTCAATATAGGCAGACGGAGTCACACAAACCGGACATCCCGGTCCTGATATTAATTGTATCTTTGGGGATATAATACTTTTTAGACCAGATTTGGTAATGGCAGCCGTATGGCTGCCACATACCTCCATTATTCGAATAGATTCACCATCATAATTCTTTAAGAAATCAACTAAATCATGGATATTCATACGAAATCCTCTATTTCTTTAAATAGATTATTTAACTCTTCGGCTTCTGTTTGACTAACCACCTGAATAATACATCCAGCATGGACCAAAACACTATCGCCTTCTTTAACCTTAGTGAGGCCAGTAATTGCATTTACGAAATTACCACTGAAGTCAACCTTAGCAGTTCCATCATCATTGATTTTTCTGACAATTCCAGGTAATGCAACACACATAAAATCCTCCTATCCGATTGAAAGACACTTCTTAGGACAATTGCTTACGCACATTCCACATCCAACACAGGTGTCCTCATCAACTTCCCATACCTTCTCAGCCCTGTTTACTGTAAGTGCATCTACAGGACAGTTTCTGGCACAGAGAGTACAAAATACACAATTATCAATATCGTTTCTTGGCACATTTGGATTAGTGCTTCCACTAGTCTCTGCCTTAGTATCTTCTGCCTTACTATCAGCAGCCTTTTCATCTGCCTTCTTATCTTCTGCTGCTGGAGCCTTAGGTGGCACCGGCTTCTTAACAGGTGGCTTAGGCATTGGTAAAGGTCCGCCTGGTCTCTCAATAACTGAATCAACCTTCTCAACTCCTGGCTCACAATAACCTGGAGCAATATGCAAACACTTCTTAGGACAAACCTCAGAACAGTAATTACACTGAATACAATCAAATCTGTTAATTGTCCATGTTCCTTTAGCCCTGTCAACCGTAATAGCCCTAGGAGGACAATTACGCATACACATTCCACAGAAAATACAATTCTCTATATCAATTTCAATGTGTCCCCTGCTTCTTTCAGGATACTCACGGGGTGTTGCCGGATAATTAAGTGTTTCCGGCTCTGAAAATAAATTTTTTAATACTGTTTTTGAAAAAGTAAGTAAAGCCATAGTTATTCCCCTTTTCCTCTATATATGTTTAATTAACGTTCCGTACAACTAATACAAGGGTCAATTGTAAGCACCAAAAGAGGTATATCAGCAAATGGTGCACCCTTAAGCGTATGAACCAGAGGAGCAAGATTTGCGAAGGTAGGAGTTCTAACTCTGAATCTATCAAGAATCTTCTTTCCACTTCCTTCAACATAATAGAACGCCTCACCTCTAGGCTGTTCAACTCTCATAAGATACTCTCCATTTGGATTTCCCTTAGGCTTAACGCTAAGTTCTTCTCCCTCAGGCATTTTAGCAAAAGCCTGTCTAACAATATTAATTGACTGGAAAAGCTCACCAATACGAACCTGACAACGAGCATATCCATCACAATCATTACTTGTAATAACATCGAAATCAATATTATCATAAGCCGCATAACCAGTCTTACGCATATCAACTTCAATACCACTAGCTCTCATCATAGGTCCACAAGCACCAAGTGCAATAGCATCTTCCTTAGAAAGAATACCACTTCCGCATAAACGACTCTTAACTGTATAGTCATTTAAAAATGTATTAGCAACTGGCTTAAGTTCCTTTTCAATCTTGTCAACTGCATCAAGCATAGCCTTCTGCATATCTGGAGTAATATCCTTTAAAACTCCACCTACTCTGTTAACAGATGAAATAAGTCTTCCTCCAGTTGTAAGCTCAACCATATCAAGAACCTTCTCACGAATTCTCCAAGCCTCATTGAAAAGAGCCTCAAAACCAAATCCATCAGCAAGAAGTCCAAGCCAAAGCAAGTGACTGTGAAGTCTTGAAAATTCACACCAAACAGTACGAAGATATTTAGCTCTATCAGGAATCTCAACTTCCATCAAATGCTCAACAGCTTCACAATATCCCATACCATGCATGAAAGAACAAATTCCACAAACTCTTTCAGCAACATAAACCATTTCATTAAAATCCTTCTTTTCAACAAGAGACTCAAGACCTCTGTGAATAAAGCCAATTGAAGGGATAGCATCAACTACTGTCTCATCTTCAAGCACGAGATCTAAGTGAATAGGTTCTGGAAGAACCGGATGCTGTGGTCCAAAAGGAATTATAGTTTTCTTTGACATCCTATTTATCTCCCTTCTTTAAAAATGGTGTTTCTTTTGCAATTCTATAGAACTTATTGTTGTAGTCAGTAACAATACCCATAATCTTTACACCAAAAAGCTCTTTCATTTCATTTTCATAAGTAAATGCAGGGAAGAAAATTCTAGAAATGCTAGGAACTTCTTCATCCAAGCCAACAAACAACTTATATGTTGTCATCTCATAACCATCTGAAAATGTATATAACAATTCATACTTATCATTTACATAACTTGCACATGCCTGTGAAAGTCTATGATTCTTATCCCTCTCTTCAGAGGCAACAATGACAAGCTGATCTGTTGTAATTTCTACGATATTTCTGCCATAGTCTTCCATAAAACTAATCCTTTCTATATAAGCATTAATCTACATCAGATATTAGAATTAATCCTCATCTAATGCTGGGTCTTCAGGAAGTCCTCTTCCCTCTTTAACCATCTTTTCATGCTTCTCCTGGTAAAGTGAAAGTGCCTTAACAACACCATCAATAATTGATTCAGGTCTTGCAGCACAACCAGGAACATAAACATCAACAGGAATAACCTGATCCACACCACCAAGAATGTTATAGCACTCCTTAAAAATACCTCCTGTACAAGCGCAGGTACCAATTGCAAGAACAACCTTTGGTTCAGGAATCTGGTCATAAATCTGTTTTACAACATCTTTATTCTGATCATTAACACCACCAGTTACACAGAAAATATCTGCATGCATAGGATTACCAGTATTAATAATACCAAATCTTTCAACATCAAACCTTGGCATTGTACAAGCAAGCACTTCGATATCACAACCATTACAACTTGATGCATCATAATGAATCAACCAAGGCGATTTATGAAAACTCTTCATACCCTTTTCCTTTCTAGCTAAGTCAAAGCTAAATATGAAAATATAAAATCATTTGCCAACGTAACATAAAATAAACAAATACATATATTTATTTTTAAATATATTAATCAAACTATCATCTATTATTTACTGAAAGAACTTCATAAAAGAAGAAACATTTTCTAATAAAAATAGGTTAATTCCACCAAATACGATGATTACACCCCAGGTAATCTTAAACATCAAATCCCACTTAACTCTGGCACTTGTGTTATCGATAAGAATTTCTAAGAAATAAACAAAGATAACAACAAGGGCAGCAACTAAATAACTGATAGGATTAGAGTTTACAATAAATAATCCAACAACTGCTAAAAGCATAACCTCTTCATACCATTCAGCAATTTCTGTGATTGCGTAGGCACCACCTGAAAATTCAGCTGTAATACCCTTAACAACCTCCTGGTGTGCATGATGTGATGTACTTAAATCGAATGGAGACTTTCTGAATTTGATTGTTAAAATAAATACAAATCCAATGAAGAATCCAGGTAAGTACATGATAGCTGATACATTAGAGTGGATTAAGTCTGAAACAAGGAAACTCTTCTCAATTCCTGTTTTAGCCATTCCACTAGCTAAATAAAAACCAACAGCTGTAAGAAGCTCCATAGGTTCACAGCACATCATCTGCATAAGCTCTCTCATCGTACCAACTCCAGTATAAGGAGTATGTGTTGATGAAGCAGCCATAACCATGAACATAGCTGCAGTTGATAAACTAAAGAATACCATCAAAAGGTCGCTTCCAATAAAGAACATAGAACCTGCAAAAACAACGAAGAAAAGATGTGCAAGCAATAAGAAAAGCTGTTGCTTATTAACACTTAAGAATTCCTTGTTGAAAAGTTTTGCAACATCCATAAAAGGCTGTGTAATAGGAGGTCCTACTCTACGTTGCATACGAGCTGAAATTTTTCTATCAATTCCTTCAAGCAATCCTCCAATGAAAGGTGCAAGAACGATAAATCCAATAATAATAATCATACTACGTATCATATCACACCTCCACCTATAAGATTACCGATAACCGTACATAGCATCGCACAAATAAATACTAGTCCAATTATCACTGATGGAGTAAAGAGTTTCTTTTCTCCAAACATATTTTCAAGATACCAGTTAGATACATGTAATTCTTTTTCTTCACCAAACGCATCAACAAAGTGCTTATTATCACCAACATTGATACCATTCATATAACCAGTAACCTTCTTACTATCAACACCCTTACTCATAAGGTATGTAATAAATGGCACAACAAATACAGCAAGAACCATGAAAAGCATCATTCTAAGATTAGAATTTGACATGGCAGTTGCCCCCTCAACAGAATCAGAAACAATTGTTGAGATAACATATTTGTTAACAATCTTATCTGAAATAATAATCATTCCAAGCACAGATGCAAGAGCCATAGCTGCATGACAGAACATCGAGATATACTCTCCCTTTTCTGTCACATCTTTCTGGGATTGTTCTTGTGGTCCAAGAATCTTAGACATCCACTTTGTCCAATAGAACATTGTTGAAGCACTACCAAAGCAGATAAAGATAACAAGAAGTGCGTTTGAAGAATCAACAACAGTCTTAAGTGCAGCCCATTTCGAAATAAGCATTCCAAAAGGAGCAAGATACATTCCAGACATACCAATTAAAAGGATAAGACCAAGTTTTGGAAGTCTCTTCATAAGACCTTGCATGTCTTCAATATCTCTGCTACCTGTTGTATTTTCAATAGCACCAACAGCCTGGAAGCACATAGATTTTGAAATCGCATGGAAAATCATCAAAAAGATAGCTGCCCATCTTGAGCTTTCAGTTCCTACACCACAACACATAACCATAAGACCAAGGTTTGAAATTGTTGAATACGCAAGAACCTTCTTTCCATCGCTCTGTGAAATAGCAAGGAATGAAGCCGCAAAGAAGGTGAAGCCACCTACCATATAAACCATTTTTCCTGTATATGTTCCATATAAATATGGGGAAATTCTGATTAAAAGATAAACTCCCGCCTTAACCATTGTTGCACTATGAAGAAGTGCTGATGAAGGTGTAGGCGCAACCATCGCTCCAAGTAACCACTTAGAGAATGGAAACTGTGCTGTCTTTGAAATTGCTGCAAATGCAAGCATTGCAAGACAAACACTCTGTAAAAGAGCTAATTGAATATAGTCTCCCTGTCCACCCTTGAAATTAGCGACATTAAGAGAAATAATATCAAAAAGATCAAACGTTGAGAACTTATAAGCTCCAATAAGAATAACAACAGCGAATCCAAGACCACCAACTAAATTCATCCATAAAGCTCTGAAAGAATTTGTGATTGCCTCGTCTGTTCTTGTATATCCAATAAGAAGAAATGAACAAACACTGGTTACTTCCCAGAAGCACTCTAACCACATAACATTCTGAGTTGTTACCAACCCAAACATTGCAGCATAGAAAACAAATACCATAGAAAGGAAGAATCTTCTTCTATCCTTGTATTCCTTGTGGTGAACATGATATCCTCTCAAGTATCCAACTGCATAGATACCGATTAAACATCCCACGAATCCAATAATGAGAATCATTATCATAGTTAAATTATCGAATCTGATTGAAGCCTTTTCTTCAACTTCAGGACCCATAAATTCAACCCAAAGAACGATTCCTGTTTGAACAATACTGAAAATACTAATCCAATACTTACGCCATTTGAAAGACAAATATACTATAACAATCATTAGTATAACGTCTCCGGCGATAGTAGCCATGTTAAAAACCTCATTATAAGGCAATTCAAATGTTATAGGCTCAAGCTTAGAGAACATTGATGAAGCAACTGCGTATTTATAGACTGTAGCCACAACCAATCCCATAATTACGACGCCACCAACGTAAACAACATATCCTCTGACCTTGTCATTTGAAATACAGGCAATTATGCCGGCAAATATAAGCGGCACACATATTAGACATGCTACCATACTAGCCATAGGTAAATTCCTCTCTTTCATAGTCGTTTAAGTAACTAACTCATTATATTATCAATGGAGAAAAATGTCAAAGTAATTCGATTACATCAACAAATAAATTCCCTTCAACTGTCTGCACTGGAAGCGAGCTCATTTCCATCCCTAAAAACATATCACATTCGTCTCCTTTCATATAAGACGGAACGGTTACATCTTCAGTTAATCCATTGACATAAAGCATGGTAGAAAAGTTCCCACCAATCATGTTGCCAAGTTCGCAAAGTGCACTTTCTCCAATATAATCAATTTCCTGAACATCTCTCATCATCATCTTCGAAATAACTTTGAGAGCCATATCATTATTCATTCTTATGCAGAGACCTCTTTTAATATCTCCAAATAATTCCAGTTTAACAATAATGTCATCACTTGAATAATCACATATTCCATCAACGCTATCAAGTGTGTTCACTTCTAAATAACACATATCGTGGATTACCTTAGTAACAACAATACTGATTAATCTAATAATCTCTTGCCTCATAAAAAACCCTCAATTATACATCACCTGAAACAATGTTAAAATCAGACCAAAATTCGTCGTTTAACATAACCTCTACATCCTTTGACCATTCACCATAAGCTTTTTTAAAGCTCTCCTCTTTTAATTCTTCAGCCATCTGATTCTTTCTCTCAGCCGAAAGGTCTTCATCATAATTATTAGAGCACCTAATCAAATAAAAACCTGTATCATCTTCAATAATTTGACTAATTTCACCTTTTTTAAGGTCCATAGCCGCATTAACAACTCCCTCGCTAAGTCCACTATATCCCTTATAAATACTAGCCTTAACATCTGCAGAATCAGAACTCATACGAGCTAATTGAAGGAAGTCAAATCCCTTATCAATCTTCTTTTTATAGCCCTGCATCTTTTTATATGCGGCATCCTCATCAGCATCAGATAAATCAATTGCTGTACCATTTTTGTCAGTATCATGAGTCATAACCTTAATATACTCAATATTCGCAACTCTTACATCATCCTCAGAAATATCCTCACCAACTCCATCAGTAACACTTAAATAGAGTTTTTGAGCGAGTAAATTTTCTTCCATGATTTCCTGAATCTTTTGAACACCTATTGAATATTTTTCTTTGTCCTCAGTAGAAATGCTAGCATTAAGTTCATCAGCCTTCTCATACATCTCTTCTCTTTCGTCATCAGTAAGGGCGATGTTCTGAGACTTCGCTTCCTTAGAAATAATATTCATTTCAACAATATAATCAGAAAGTGATGAGCTAACCTCCTGCTGTAAAGACCCGCTCTCAGGAATCTCATACTGCCATAATTCATCTCCAAAAAACGAATATTTATTTTTTAGATAGTATTCATAAAATGCGATATCAGAGTATCTAATCTTATCATCATCCACATACATCACAACAGATGAATCATCAAAAACAACACTTTCCTTTTTTTCATCCCCCTCACTACTCGACTCTTTATTTGAACAAGCACAGAGCCCAGTAAGCGCAACGGACAATCCCAAAATTAACGCTATTTTTTTCACTTATCAGTTACCTCATTGTTTTCTATAGTCTTACTTAAATCTTCTAATATTTTAAAAAGTAAATTAAATGTATCATTTTCACTTTTATCCATAACAAACTCTCTTCTCTCGATAGGCTTCTTTCTAGGACAATAAATTAACATAGGTCTCTCGCCAGAAACAAACCTAAGAGTTCGCTTATATGATTTTATCATTTCAAGCAGCTTTATGGAAGATATTTTATTATTATTTCTTAAAGAAAATCTAATTTCATCGCCATTTTGACTAATTCCGTCTACAAATAACTCATGTGCCTTCGATTTTAACAATGCAACCTTTAAAAGAGTTTGTAATTGAGGTGGAATAGGTCCAAATCTGTCCCTCAATTCTTCCTGCATATCTGTATAATCCTCTTCATTAGAAATCAATGAAATTCTCTTATACATATCAAGCTTAACAAACTCGCTCTTAATATATTTAACAGGGATATAGGCATCTACTTTTATATCAATTGTTGTCTCGAAATCATAGAGATCCTCTTCTGAGTCTTTCTCATTTAATTGATATTTTCTAATCGCTGCTGCAAGCATCTTACAATATAAATCATATCCAACATCCCCCATATGACCTGATTGCTCAGCTCCAAGAATATTTCCAGCACCACGAATTTCAAGGTCACGCATAGCAACCCTAATTCCCGAACCAAGAGCTGTAAACTCTTTGATAGCACTTAGTCTCTTTTCAGCAACCTCACTTAAAATCTTATCCTTCCTATACATCATAAAGGCATAAGCAAGTCTATTTGACCTTCCAACTCGTCCTCTAAGCTGGTAAAGCTGTGAAAGGCCCATTCTATCAGAATTATCAATAATGATTGTATTGACATTTGGAATATCAATACCCGTTTCAACAATTGTCGTAGAAACAAGCACATCAATTTCTCCAGCAATAAAATTCATCATGATTGTTTCTAGTTCCTTAGCTGACATCCTTCCATGTGCATAGGCAACATTAACATCCGGCATCATTTCAGAAATCCGATAGGCAACATCAGAAATATCTTCAACAATATTATGAATAAAGTAAACCTGTCCACCTCTAGAAACCTCGCGATTAATCGCTTCTCTAACGATTTCATCACTGTATTCCATAACATAGGTCTGAATCGGCATCCTATCAATAGGCGGCTCTTCGAGAACACTCATATCCCTAATTCCAACAAGGGACATATGAAGTGTTCTAGGAATAGGTGTAGCAGAAAGTGTAAGCACATCAACATTCTTCTTTAGATTTTTAATCTTCTCTTTATGGGTAACACCGAAACGCTGCTCTTCATCAACAACGAGTAACCCTAGATTCTTAAAGGCAACATCCTTAGAAAGAAGTCTATGCGTTCCAATAATAATATCAATTTCACCCTTTTTAAGCTTCTCAATAGTCTTTTTATTATCCGCTGAAGACCGAAGCCTAGAAACCATCGCAACCTTAATTGGATAATCTCCAATCCTCTCTTTAAAAGTATTATAGTGCTGCCTTGCTAATATAGTCGTAGGTACCAAAACAGCAGCCTGTTTTCCATCATTAACACACTTAAACACAGCTCTAAGAGCAACCTCGGTCTTACCATATCCAACATCCCCACAAATAAGACGGTCCATAATACGGTCACTCTCCATATCTCTCTTAGCAGCCGCAATTGCATCTAACTGGTCATCTGTCTCCTCAAATGGGAACAACTCTTCAAACTCTCTCTGCCAAACAGTATCTGCTCCAAAGCGATATCCCTTTTTATTATTTCTCTCAGCATAAAGCTTAACAAGTTCCTTCGCAATATCACGAACACCCTTCTTAACTCTAGCCTTTCTTCGGTTCCAATCAATTGCATTCAAATTATCCAATTTAGGCGACTTCTCAGCATCCTTATTTGCATACTTTTGAAGCATATCTAAGTTCGAAGCAGGAACAAAAAGATTTCCACCATCAGCATATTCTAGTTTGATAAAATCCTTCGTAATCTTATCAACCTTAATCTTCTCAATTCCTTTATATACTGCGATTCCATGATTTTCATGGATAACATAGTCACCAACAGAAAGTTCATTAAAGCTCTGCAAAGAATTAGCATTAACAGCCTTTTTCTTAGCTTTCTTTCTCTTGATTTTCGCACCAAAAATATCATTCTCACTAACGACAACAAACTTAAGAGTAGGATAAACAAAGCCTTTTTTTAGTCCACCGTAAGAGACCATAATCTGTTTATCCTTCAAAGCAACATCAAGTTCATCATGGTAAAAGGCTTCTATATCATATTCGCCAAGGTCATCAACAAGTCTCTTTCCCCTTGTATGGGACGCAGATAAGATAATCACCTTATATCCTTGTTTTTTCCAGCTTTTTAAATCCTCAATCAAATAATTAAAATGCTTATTATAAGAAATTACTGATTGAACATTAACGTGGAAGCTCTGCTCAATACCCAACTTCTTAAAATCATCAAGTAAACTAAAGAAAATAGTCTTTCTCTTTTTAATCTTATTAAAAATCTTATTAACATCAAAAAGAAGCTTAAGCTGCTTTTTAAAGGCCTTTCCCATATCGATTCGAGTCACCATGCTGTCAGTAAATTCTTCAATAACAATATTAGAATTCTCAACGCATCTCTCATAATCATCGATAAAGAACATCGTCTTATCATCAAAATAATCAAAAAAACTTACCGTCTCATCATCAAAATAATTAATAAGAGTCTCAAGACCTGATTTAGAACTTGTATACTTTAGATTATTTTTAATCTCAGCAAAAGTTCTAGAAATCTCATTAAAACTCTTAATTTCTTTTTTCTTCTTAAAAGAATTCTGCTTAGATTTAACATCCTTTTCTATCTTTTCAAAACCACTCTCAACTTCTTCATCACTTAAGATAATTTCAGATGCAGCAAATATTTCAATGCTTTCATGCTCCTCAATAGACCTCTGACTCTCGACATCAAAGGACTTAATTGTATCAATTGTTGTATCAAAAAAGTCAATACGATAAGGACACTCAGATGATGGAGGAAATACATCAAAGATTTCACCCCTGACAGAAAACTCACCAGGACCTTCTACTTGATTTCTCCTAACATATCCAAGTTCAACCATCCTGACACTTAGGTCATCCATATCATAATCTTCATCTTTTTTAACAATAACCTTGCTCTTTTTATATCTTTCAATAGAATGCAGAGCTTCAAGACCAGCCTGAAGGGTTGTAATTATTGTTCCCCCTTCTTTAGAATCAAGGATTGCCTCAACACATCTAAGCCTCTGCATTGTAACTGCATTTCCATGTACATCAGCAGAATAAAAGATAACATCCCTCTCAGGATATAAATACAAGTTTTCTTCAAACAACTTAAAGTCTGAGTACATCGCCTGAGCCTTAAGACTATCTGTTGTAATAATTACACGCCATTTAACCCCATTAGAGACTGCACTGATAAAGTGACATATTTCACTTTCAAGACAACCAGTTACTCCAATGGGGTAATTATTATTATTTATTTCGTCCTTAACACCCTTAAAAGCACCTAACTTACTAAGGGGTTTATTCAGAGATACTAGATTATTCAATTTTACTCCTAACACCTAAATGGTAATAACCAATGGTAATAACCATTAGTAAAAATCAAAAATACAATTAGTTATATTTATTCATAGCTGCATCTGCTCCATCACTGATGATAAGCTTCACAGCATCATTAACATCCCTAACAGCCATTTCCATCGTTGGAACTTCATCTTTATTAAACTTAGATAAAACAAAATCTGCTAAATTCCAACCATCAGGCTTATGTCCTACTCCAACTCTAACACGAATAAACTCGTTAGTTCCAAGCTTCTTAACGATGTCTCTCATCCCATTATGAGTTCCGGCACTACCTTTCTTACGAATCCTTAACTTACCAGGTTCCAAATCAATATCATCATAAATAATAATAAGCTCACTAGTAACATCGATCTTATAAAAATTAACAAGTGAGGCAACTGCATCTCCGCTAAGATTCATATAAGTAATTGGGAGCGCTATCATGGATTTCGCACCAGAAATAACACCCTTACCAACGATAGCCTTTCGTTCCTCATTTCTAAGTGCTATACCATTATCATCCGCAATAAAAGTTGCAGACATGTATCCAACATTATGTCTAGTTTTCTCATATTCAAGTCCGGGATTACCCAAACCTACTACAATATACATTTAATTTCCACCTTCTTGAGTTTCTCTTTCAGCCTGTTTAGCTGCAATATTATTAGTAACACGATTATATAGCTCAAGAGCCGCATTATATCCCATCTTCTTCTGTCTATGGTTTACAGCCGCCGATTCACAAATAATCGCGATATTTCTACCAGGTCTAATAGGTATTGAATGACAAACAACCTTATTACCAAGGAATTCAATGAAATGATCCTCAAGACCCATTCTATCATAATCCTGATCCTTATTATATTCTTCAAGACGGATTACAAGATTGATTTCCTGTTCATTCTTAATTCTCTCAACACCAAAAAGCGACTTAGCATCAACAATACCAATACCTCTAAGTTCGATAAAGTGTCTTGTAATTCCAGGCGCACTACCAATAAGTGAATCATCACTTACCTTTTTAATCTCAACAACATCATCAGAAACCAAACGATGTCCACGATGCATAAGTTCAAGTGCAACCTCAGATTTACCAATACCACTTTCACCCATAATCAAAACACCCTCGCCGTAGATATCGACAAGAACGCCATGAACAGAGCAACTTGGAGCCAACTCAACATTTAACCATCTAGTAAGCTGAGCAGAAAAACCAGAAGTCGCCTTTTTACTTCTAAGAATTGGCACTGAATATTTATTAGCCAATTCAAGAATCTCATCCTCAATAAACATCTCACGACAATAAACAATAGCAGGTGGCTTTGGAGTAGTATCACTTCCAGCCATAATTTTCTCCATCATCTTAAGAGAATATTCCATACCCTTTGTTTTCATATAGGTATTCTCTACATGACCAATAATCTGAATTCTACCAGAATCAAAATAATCAAAGTAACCCGCAAGCTGTAAGGCAGGTCTGTTAATATCGGTCTGATTAATAAAAATATCATCTATATTGATATCAGGTGTACAATTTTCAAGCTCCATCTTTTGAATCATATCCTTAAGTGGTACTCTGTAAGCATTTGACATCTTTTCATCCTCCAATCATAAATAGTTTAATTAGTCATCTTGTTTTTCTATTATTATATCCTGTTTTTCATTAATTTCATCATTTATTTTATTTTCATCCTCACGAAAATAATTATACACGTTTTCTGCAGATTTGGCATCCATAGATTCAACTTGTTTTATTTCCTCAACAGAGGCATTTTTTAATCTCTCAATACCCTCAAAATATTTAAGAAGTGCCCTTCTTCTCTTCGGTCCAATAAGAGGTATGTCATCAAGAACTGACTTTACTTGCACCTTTGAACGAAGAGACCTATGATACTCAATCGCAAATCTATGTACCTCATCCTGAATTCTAGTAATCAACCAAAATCCTTCAGAATGAGTATCTATCGGAAGTTCAACATTATTATAATAAATTCCACGAGTTCTATGTTTATCATCCTTAACAAGACCGCAAACAGGTATATCAATGCCAAGCTTTTCAAAAACCTTCAAACAAACGTTAACCTGACCTTTACCACCATCCATCATAATTAAATCTGGAAATCTAGAAAAGCCAGTTTTAACCAAACCCTCGTTTTCCTCTAAATCTGCAAGTCCATGTTCAAACCTTCTAGTTAAGATTTCTTCCATACTAGCATAATCATCATTTCCCTGCACACCCATAAGCTTAAATTTTCTATAATCATTTTTCTTAGGAAGTCCATCCTGAAAAACAACCATTGAACCAACAGACTGAAAACCACTTGTATGGGAAATATCGTAAGACTCAATTCTTCTAACTCCATCCAAATTAAGCCACTTGCAAATCTCTTCCATAGCACCTGTGGTCTTTGCTTCAATCCTCTTAAACTTATCTCTATCAGCTTCCATAACTAGAACAGCATTTTTATGTGCTAACTCAACAAGTCTCTCCTTCTGCCCTTTCTTAGGAACCTTAATATGAACACCATTACCTCTCTTTTCAGAAAGCCATTTTTCAATTAATTCCCTATCATTAATATCATACTCCAACATAATCTCTGAAGGAATCATAGGTGTACCACTGTAAAACTGCTTAACAAAATCCTGAATAATATCAGAACGAGAAACATTAAGAACCCTATCCATATGGAAATTATCTCTTCCAACAAGTTTACCCTGACGAATAAAGAAGGCCTGAATTACAGCCTCATCACCATCGATTGCACATGCGATAACATCCTTATCAACACCTTCGAAATCAGTGATTTTCTGATTAACAACTGCCCTCTTAATATTCTCAATCTTATCTCTAAAAATTGCAGCTTCTTCAAAATCCATCCTCTCAGAAGCCTCAACCATCTTCTCAGTTAAAATACCAATGCAATAATCTCTATCACCCTCGATAAACTTAAGCGCAAGATTAAACTCCTCACGATATTCTTCCTCACTAACATATCCCTGACAAGGAGCCTTACATTGATTTATATGATAATTAAGACAAGGCCTAAACAGCCCTGTGTCGCGAGGTAAAACCTTATTACACGTCCTAACATGATAAATCTTTTGAGCCATAAGAAGAAGATCCTTAGCAGCATATGCGCTGGTATAAGGACCATAATACTTAACCTTACCTGTATTCTTTAGTTTTCCATTACTTCTCATCAAAAAGAGTCTTGGAAACTTTTCTCCTACGGTAGCCTTAATAAAGGGATAACTCTTATCATCTCTAAGCATAGTATTATACTTAGGGCTATACTCCTTAATTAAGTTACTTTCAAGAACAAGTGCCTCAACTTCAGAATCCGTAATAATATACTCAAAGTGATCAATATTCGAGATCATCTTTTCTATCTTAGGAGACACGTTTCGGGAAGACTGGAAGTACTGTCTAACGCGATTTTTCAGTACTTTAGCCTTCCCTACATAAATAACCGTATCATGTTCATCGTGCATAAGATAGACTCCCGGTTTAGCCGGGAGTTTCTTAAGTTCTTCTTCAATATTGAACATATTATTTTTCACTCATGAATCTTTTAATAATGTCTACAATACCATCTTCATCATTGGATAAAGTCACAAAATCAGCTTTTTCCTTAACTTCATCCTGGGCATTTCCCATCGCAACTCCAAGACCAGCATATCTAATCATTGAAATATCATTAAAGCTATCACCAACACAGATAACCTTCTTCTTATCTGATTCAATATAGCGAACAAGCTTGTCAACAGCAACACCCTTATCAATAAACTTAGGTAAGATTTCCACAAAACAAGGATCAGACCTAAATATATTTAACTTATCTGAATAATTATCACGAAGAGCCTTCTCAACATTTGCCATCTTAGATGGATCACCACTTAATAAAAACTTATTAACTGGGAAGTTTAGCTCTCTAAGCAAGTTAGAAGTTTCCCTGATTGTAATATCACAAGCAGCCGCATCAGCGCGAATATAATCATCAATACCATTACCAGCTATCATTTCCTTAGATTCATCCTTATAGACATTGATTCCAACATCAAAGGACTTAGCTGCATTGAAAATCATCTTATAAAGATTAGGACTAATAACCTGATTGTAGATGCACTCTCCAGTCTTACAATTGATAACTGTAGTTCCATTAAATGCAATTACATATCCGCCATAATTTTGGAGCTTAATCTCTGCGGCAGTATGTCTAACGCCTGCAACAGATCTTCCAGAAGCAATAACTATAGTCTTACCTCTCTCCTGAGCATCAATAATTGCATTCTTTGTATATTCAGAAATTCTCTTATCAGAACCAACAAGAGTTCCATCAACATCAAGAACCAAAACATCATAGAGGTCGCCCTCAGGTTCTTCGATGCCTTTAACCTTTCTGAATATCTTCATGAATTCCTTACCAGTAATTGTTTCATGCTCATAAAGGAACTCAGCTAGCTTATCAAGAGCATCTCTATTTTCCTTAAGAAGACTAAGCGCCTCTTCATGGCACTCCTTAAGAATCTTCATAACCTCTTCATCAATCTGAGAAGCAGTTGCTTCGCCACAATTCATAACAGCTCTACCATCAAGGTATCTGCTTTCGATTGATTCAAGACCAATAAGACCAAATCTTTCTGTCATACCATATTGAGTAACCATTGAACGAGCAAGCTTAGTAGCCTGTTCAATATCGTTAGATGCACCAGTAGTCACTGAATCAAAGACGATTTCCTCAGCGGCTCTACCACCATAAAGCGTAACAAGTCTGGCAATCATCTCGTCTTTACTCATAAGATACTTCTCTTCCTCTGGAACCTGCATAACATATCCAAGAGAACCCATCGTTCTAGGAACAATAGTAATCTTCTGTACAGGCTCTGCATTCTTTTGAAGAGCTGTAACAAGTGCATGTCCACACTCATGATAGGCAACGATTTTCTTTTCTTCCTTACCTAAAATTCTATCTTTCTTTTCCTTACCTGCAATAACAACCTCAACAGCCTCAAATAAATCAGCCTGATTAACAGCCTTTCTACCAGCCTTAACTGCCATAATAGCGGCTTCATTAATCATATTTGCAAGGTCAGAACCAACTGCACCACTTGTTGCAAGTGCAATCTCATCAAAGTCAACAGAATCATCCATAAGTACATCCTTAGCATGTACTCTAAGAATATCAACTCTACCCTTTAAGTCAGGTCTTTCAACAATAACTCGTCTATCGAAACGACCTGGTCTAAGAAGAGCCTTATCAAGAACCTCAGGTCTATTTGTAGCACCTATAATTACAAGTCCTTTTGAGCTATCAAAACCATCCATCTCAGAAAGAAGCTGGTTTAATGTCTGCTCACGTTCATCATTCCCGCCACCATAGTGACTATCTCTACTCTTACCAATGGCATCAATCTCGTCGATAAAGATAATACAAGGCGCCATTGACTGAGCCTGCTTAAACAAATCTCTAACTCTAGAAGCACCAACACCAACAAACATCTCAACAAAGTCAGAACCAGAAAGCGAGAAGAAAGGAACTCCTGCTTCACCAGCAACAGCCTTAGCAAGAAGTGTTTTACCTGTTCCAGGAGGTCCAACTAAAAGTGCACCCTTAGGAAGTTTAGCACCAATTTGAGTATATTTATCAGGATTATGAAGGAAGTCAACCATCTCAGTAAGCGAATCCATCGCTTCTTCCTGACCAGCTACATCCTTAAAGGTAACTCCTGTTTCCTTCTGAACATACATCTTAGCGTTACTCTTACCAACGCCCATGATTCCACCACTATTATTTTTAAACATAAATTTGTATAGGAAGTAAAGTCCTACCCAGAATAAAAGTAGTGGTAAAATAAACGAAACAAAGAAGGATATAACTGAATCCGTACCAGTCTGAACATCCCTTTTATAAGTCACATTTGCCTCTTCAAGTCTTTTAACGAGTTCTTCATCCTGGCCAATTAGTCCAGTGTAATACGTGATTCCTAAAGCCTTTTCACTAGAATCACTTGGTGTAATTTCAATTTTAGAATCCGTAATAAGAACGGAATCAACCTCACCATCATCAAGCATACTTATAAACTGGTCATAAGAAACTTCTTTATTCGAAGCATTCTTTAATTGATTATTCAAAAAAGTGAATAAAATCAAGATAACAAATGCAATAATTAGCGAGGTAACAATACCACGCTTTTGTGGTTCCTTATTACCATTTCCATTATTATTCTTGTTGTCGTTATTATCCATACAAACCTCTTTTCTAAATAAAGATTATTTGTGGTACAAATTTTTATTCTCATATTTAGGTTCGCAAGTGAGATTAACTCCCAAATTATGGAATGTATTCTCATCCTGAACCGAAAGAATAACCGAAGAATGTACCTCTAGCCCAACAATATTATCGAGCTGTTCAAGAGAAGCCTTCGCATTAGGATCTGTCTCGGCACAAATAGTCAACGCAATAAGTGTTTCATCCACATGCATAAGTGGATTATGATTTCCTAAATAATTAACCTTAAGGCTTTGAATAGGCTTAATTACATTAGGTGAAATCAAATCAATATCTTCATCAATTCCAGCAAGTTTTTTAAGCGCTGAAAGAAGCATTGCCGAAGAAGCACCCATCATCGAAGTGGTTCTTCCTGTAATAATTGTTCCATCAGGTAATTCAATAGAAGCTGCTGGTTTGCCAGTAACTTCTTCCTTTAATTTACTAGCTGCAACAACTGGTCTATCCTTAACAGTGATATTTGCCTTATTAAGAAGCATTTCAAGTTTACCAACAATCTTGCTATCACTATTACCATTAACAAGTTCTCCCATTTCCTTGTAATATCTTCTGATAATTTCCTGGCATGCAGCCTTAGAAACGATATCATCATCAATAATACAATTACCAGCCATATTAACACCCATATCTGTAGGTGACTTATATGGTGATTCGCCATAAATCTTTTCAAACATAGCATTTAAAACAGGGAATACTTCAATATCTCTGTTATAATTAACAGTCTTCTCTCCATAAGCCTCCAAATGGAAAGGATCAATCATATTCACATCATCCAAATCAGCTGTAGCTGCCTCATATGCTAAGTTAACAGGATGCATTAAAGGAATATTCCAAATAGGGAAGGTCTCAAATTTTGCATATCCAGCCTTAACGCCATGCATATTTTCATGATAAAGCTGCGAAAGACAAACTGCCATCTTTCCACTACCAGGACCAGGTGCAGTAACTACGACGAGGGAATGCTCAGTTTCGATATACTCATTCTTACCAAATCCATCTTCACTGATAATCAAAGGAATATTACTTGGATAACTAGGAATAGTATAATGTCTATATACCTTAATTCCGAGTTTTTCAAGTTTCTTCTGATAGTTAATAACAGACTCCTGTCCCTCAAAACGAGTAAGAACAACCGCTCCAACATAGAGTCCATAACCTCTAAAAGCATCGATAAGTCTTAAAACATCTAAATCATATGTAATACCTAAGTCTCCACGAACCTTGTTTTTCTCAATATCATTAGAATTGATAACAAGTACAATTTCAACATCCTCTTTAATCTGAACAAGCATGTTAATCTTACTATCAGGCTTAAACCCAGGTAATACTCTAGATGCATGATAATCATCAAAAAGCTTTCCTCCAAACTCAAGATAAAGCTTTCCTCCAAAATTACTAATTCTTTCCTTAATTTTCTCTGACTGAGTCTTCAAATACTTTTCATTATCGAATCCTATTTTCATAATGCATACCTCATCATATAATTTTGTAAATAATGTAAACCATTTTATTTTAAAATTGTGTTCATTCTGTATTCAAAATCGTAATTTTTAGACAAGTTTAACTTTTCTAATAAGGTTAATAAACTCAAAGTTATCCTTAGTCTGCTTATACATTCTAATAATCTTCTCTATAACATCGTCACTATTCTTAGATAATGCAATAGCTCTTCTAACGAGAAGTGAAGCTTCCATCTCATCCTGTCTTAAAAGTAAGTCCTCTCTTCTTGTGCTAGACTTAGTAAAGTCGATTGCAGGGAAGAGTCTCTTTTCAGAAAGGCTTCTATCAAGAACTAGTTCCATATTACCAGTACCCTTAAATTCCTCGAAAACAACATCGTCCATCTTACTTCCAGTATCAACAAGTGCTGTAGCAAGAATTGTAAGGCTACCACCCTCTCTCATATTTCTAGCGGCACCAAAGAACTTCTTAGGCATATGAAGAGCGGCTGGATCTAAACCACCACTAAGAGTACGTCCACTTGGAGTAACTGTAAGGTTATAAGCTCTAGCAAGTCGTGTAATACTATCCATAAGGATAATAACATCTTCACCCTGCTCAACGAGTCTTTTTGCTCTCTCAATAACCATTTCAGAAACTCTCTTATGGTTCTCAGGAAGCTCATCAAAGGTTGAATAAATAACTTCAACATTATTACCCATGATAGATTCCTTAATATCAGTTACTTCTTCAGGTCTCTCATCAATAAGAAGCACAATAATATGCATCTTAGGATAATTATGTTTAATAGATTTAGCAACTTGTTTAATAAGTGTTGTCTTACCAGTCTTTGGCTGAGAAACGATCATTCCTCTCTGTCCCATACCAATTGGAGAAATAATGTCCATCATCCTCATGGCAATTGAGCACCCTGGAGTCTCAAGTCTGATTCTTTCATCAGGAAAGATAGGTGTCAAATTATCAAATTTAGCTCTATTAACAAACTCTTCAGGCTTATGACCATTAATATCACTAATATAAAGAAGAGCTGAAAACTTCTCATTCATATTTTTAATTCTGATATTACCCTTGATAATATCACCTGTTCTAAGATTCCACTTTCTAATCATAGAAGGTGAAACATAAACATCATTTGTACCAGGAAGATAATTATCACATCTGATGAAACCATATCCATCAGCCATAACCTCTAAGATACCTTCCTTTGTCTCACCACTATCAAGAGCCTTAATATCTAATGGATTGATAGGCTTTGTATCCTGTGGCATTTCATTTCTATGTGTATCAGCCTCCTGCGCATTAACGCGAGCTGCTGGTTTAGAAACATTTCCTTCAGCCCTGTCATTTACATAACCATGCTGCTGGGCATTTCTGTCATTGCGACCATATTCATTATTTCTTTGATAATCATTTCTCTGATAATCATTACGTCCAAAATCATTTCTTTGATAATCGTTGCGCTGAAAATCATTCTTCTGATAATCATTTTTCTGATAATTTCCACGCTGATAATCATTGCGATATCCACCACGCTGATAATCATTACGGTAATTACCTCTATTATTATTGTTCGCATTATTCTGAGAATAATTTGAATTATTATATCCACCACTATTATTAGCAGAATTATTTCCCGAATAATTATTGTAGTTACTGCTGTAGCCACCATTATAGCTATTATTCGAACTTCCAGAATTTGTATTCCCATAATTATTTGAATATGGATTGCTTCCAGAAGCTGAATAACCGCTACTGTAACCACCATTATTATTGTATCCACTATTATTGGAATTATTATATCCACTATTGCTATAGCCACCATTACTTGCATTGCTGGCATTATTATAATTATAACCAGAGTTATTAAAACTAAAGCCATCCTTATTCTTATCAGTCTTATTATCTGTTTTTACTGATGGAGAAGCATCTGAAACCCCTTTGGTAACAGTCTTTGAAAATGATGATTCCTGAGATACATCAGATTTTGATTCAGCAGAACTCTTCTTTGTCTTCTCGTTTTTTGGCTTCTCTTCAGAAACCTTTTCTGCAGAACTCTTTTTCTTACGTGTACTACTCTTAGTACTTGGTGCTGCCGCCGCTTCACTCTCTTTAAGCTTTTCAATAAGCTCATTTTTCTTAAGTCTGGATACACCCTTAAGGCCCCTATTCTTAGCTTCTTCCTTCAATTCAACTAATGACATACTATCAAATAAAGCCATAAAAATCCTCCTAAATAAATATAAAAAAATAATCGACGAAATATAGTTTTTTTCTTTTGAAAAATAAAAATAAAATAAAAATATAATATAAACTTTAATATATACGAATACATAAATGATATATGAATAATATAAATTAAAAGTCATTGGAATATCAGCGATGTGCTGTATGAACTAAAAGAATTTAATATAATTTCTTCAAGCAACTTCATTATAAATCTATTAATTCATTTTGTAAAGTTTAATTAAGATGAAAATAAATCACTAAATATATGAATTTATATAGAGTTTTTATTTGTAATGTAATTATTATTGTGTTAATATAAAGTGCAAAATTTAATAGAAAGAGGAAATTGACCATGAATCCATATGAAGAAGCATTAAAAATGCACAAAGAACTTGTTGGAAAGGTTGAAACCGTTTCAAAGGTAAAGGTAGACACTGCAGAAAAGCTTTCAGTTGCTTACACACCAGGCGTTGCAGAGCCTTGTAGAGAAATCGCAAAGGATAAAGATCTTGCCTACACCTACACAATAAAAGCAAATACTATCGCAGTTGTTTCTGACGGAAGCGCTGTTCTCGGTCTTGGAAATATCGGACCTCACGCAGCAATGCCTGTAATGGAAGGAAAAGCAGTTTTATTCAAGGAATTTGGTGGAGTAAACGCCTTCCCTATTTGTCTTGATACTCAGGATACTGATGAAATCGTTGAAACTGTTAAAAGAATCGCTCCTGCATTCGGAGGAATTAACTTAGAAGATATTTCAGCACCTAGATGTTTTGAAATCGAAGAAAGATTAAAGAAGGAATTAGATATCCCTGTATTCCATGATGATCAGCATGGAACTGCTATCGTTGTACTCGCAGGAATTATCAATGCCTTAAAGATTGTTAAGAAAGAAAAGGCTGATTGTAAGGTTGTAATCAGCGGCGCTGGTTCAGCAGGAATCGCAATAGCAAAACTTCTTTTAAGTGATGGATTTAAGAATGTTATCGTTTGCGACAGCGAAGGAATTATTAGCGAAAACTCACGCAAGCTTAACTTCGCAAAAGAAGAAATGATTAGAATTTCAAATCCTAACCATGAAACAGGAACACTTAAGGACGCTCTTGTAAACGCTGATATCTTTATCGGTGTATCAGCTCCAGGTGTTGTTGATGAAGAAATGGCAAGCAAGATGAATAAAGATGCAATCGTATTTGCAATGTCAAATCCTGTACCAGAAATCATGCCAGATGTAGCAAAGAAAGCTGGAGCAAGAATCATCGGAACAGGACGTTCTGACTTCCCTAACCAGGTTAATAACGTAATTGCATTCCCAGGAATCTTTAAGGGTGCACTTGAAGGAAGAGCTAAACAAATCACAGAAGAAATGAAACTCGCTGCTGCCTATGCAATTGCAGGACTTATTTCAGATGAAGAACTTAATGAAGACTATATCATCCCACATGCCTTCGATGATAAGGTTTGTGATGCTGTTGCTCAGGTTGTAAAGGATAATATTAGAGACTAATCTAAGCCGTATTAACAAATTAAAATTATATATTTAATTACAAAAGGCCGGTTTCCTTAACTAAAGGGTACCGACCTTTTTTATTTAAGTATTATGTTTTATGCCTTTTTCATAATTAGGTTAAGCCACTTCTCACTCTCTCTACCAGGTCTTGCATCGCTTGTAACCCAAAGTTCAGTGATACTAAGTTCTTTAAACTCTTCTAAAAAGCTCTTAAAACTCTCCTCTGTAAAATCAATGAAGTATCTTCCATTTCTGACGCCCTCAAAATCACCATACTTAAAGGAAGTATAAAAATATCCTCCCGTCTTAATAGCCTTAATGATTTTAATAAATACTTCTTTTAGTTTATCCTTTGGTAAGTGTAAAATCGAAGAACAAGCCCAAATACCATCATATAAATCTTCATCATTTAAATCCAGAAAATCCATATGTGTAACAAAAATCCCTGTATTCTTACTAGCGATTTCACAAAGCTTTTTTGAGCCATCAATAGCCTTAACTCTAAATCCACTTTCAAGAAAATACTTAGCATCTCTCCCAGAGCCACACCCAAAATCTAATATATATGCATCCTCTTTCATAAGAGCCTTAAACTTATCCTGCACATCTCTAAATTTAACATCCAAGGTCTGACTAGCAAATACTTCAGCATTATCTTCATAGTATTCAATCGTATTATTCATAATTCAAAAATCTCTTAATTATTTAACAATAACCTTAACAAACTTCTTCTTGCCTCTCTTAATAACTACGCCTTCACCTGATAACTGCTCCTTAGTTAAAGTCATCTTAACATCAGTTACAGCTTCGCCATCAAGATTTACACCACCCTGCTCAACATTTCTTCTAGCATCCTTATTTGAAGAAGCAAGACCAGCCTTAACCATAACAGAAAGAATACCAATCTGACCATCATTAAAGTCCTCATCAGTAAGCTCACACTCAGGCATATTTGCAGCATTTCCAGAAGCAAAAAGCGCCTTAGAAGCATCTCTTGACTTAATAGCCTCTTCTTCACCATGAACAAGCTTAGTAAGCTCATAAGCAAGAATATCCTTAGCCTGATTTAACTCGCTACCTTCCCATTTCTCCATTTCCTTAATCTCATCTAAAGAAAGGAATGTAAGCATCTTAAGACATTTAATAACATCAGCATCATTAACATTTCTCCAATACTGATAGAAATCAAAAGGAGAAGTCTTATTTGGATCAAGCCAAACAGCACCATTTGCAGTCTTACCCATCTTCTTTCCTTCAGAATTCATAAGAAGGGTAATTGTCATAGCATATGCATCCTTACCAAGTTTTCTTCTAATAAGCTCAGTACCACCAAGCATATTACTCCACTGATCATCTCCACCAAACTGCATATTACATCCATATTCCTTGAAAAGATGATAAAAGTCATATGACTGCATAATCATATAGTTAAACTCTAAGAAAGAAAGTCCCTTTTCCATTCTCTGCTTATAGCACTCAGCTCTAAGCATGTTATTAACTGAGAAATGAGGTCCAACATCTCTTAAAACCTCAATATAATTAAGCTTTAAAAGCCAATCAGCATTATTAACCGCAATAGCCTTATTTTCACCTTCAAAGTTAATGAATCTCTCCATCTGCTTCTTAAAGCACTCACAGTTATGCTCAATAGTTTCAGGAGTCATCATTGAACGCATATCTGTTCTACCAGAAGGATCACCAATATAACCTGTTCCACCACCAAGTAAAACGAATGGCTGATTTCCTGCCATCTGAAGTCTCTTCATAAGACAAAGTGCCATAAAGTGACCAACATGAAGTGAATCTGCAGTAGGGTCAAAACCAATATAGAACTTAGCCTTACCACCGTTAATAAGTTCTCTGATTTCACTTTCATCAGTAACCTGGGCGATTAACCCTCTTTCAACTAACTCTTCATAAATTTCCATGATATAACCTCCATTTTTATTGTGATTGAAAATTTAAATGTTCAAACAAAAAGTTTTCATATATAAACCTAAGTTCTATTTAAATCATAATCTAAAACTTAAGTTAAAAAAGCCCCCATATCAAATCAATGATATGAGGGCATTATATGCGGTACCACCTCAACTTTAAGTATTTCTCACAAAATACTCCTTAGTAAATGTCGGAACTTGAAATTTGAATTATGTAAAATTCAATTACACAAATCTTAATTACATAAAAAATCAACTTCTTAACATCCTGTGCTTTAACGGACACCTCCGACTAACCCTACCTCTTATCAAAAATCAAAGCCTTCAGGCAGCTTCTCCAGACTGTATTCATACGCATTTCCTTTAAAGCCTTTCACCAACCGGCTCTTCTCTGAAAAGTTCATTACGCACTACTCTTTTCCTTCAACGAATTTAAATATTCAATTAAAATCAAATCTAAAACAGCATTGAGTTTAACATAATATTTTTAAATGGTCAATATTATTTATAATAAATTACAAACAACCAAACTCACTGCTCCACAAATAAGAATAATTGCAAAATCTGGTAACTTTTTAATCCTCTTAAGTAAAAGTATTAAAGCCACAATCAAAGCAGTAAACACTAGTATTATTGGCAAATTTAAAGCACAACCCTCAACTAAAATCTGCTGCATCTGATAGAAAAGTCCAAGACCTGTACTAACAAGCAATCCACCAACGATAGGCTTGATACACTTTCCAAGAAGTTCAAAAATAGTAAGTTTTTCAAACATATCATAAACGTACATAACAGCACAAAGTACAGCTCCTGAAGCAGAAATAGCAACAAAGAAACCAGCAAGCGCAACCAAAACTCCAATAAGTGCACTACCTGTAGCATTAAGGCCTTGATAATAACCGACACCCGCAAGCATCTTAGTTAATATCGAACCAGGTAAGGCATTAACAACAGGAAGTAACTGAGAATATAATTGAGATTCATGAATTTCAATATTCTCAAACAAACTCTGAGCAACCGTAAGATAGGCCTCTCCACCACCAAATGAAATAACTGATGAAGCATACCCCTTTCCTAGGTAAGCAAGAGCTCCTGTACTAAGAAGAATCGCCGGAATTGAACCAATAACCATAAATAACAATAGGCCAACTTCTTCCTTAATAACCTTAATAAATTTTGATTTAGCTTTAATCTTCTCACCTTGAAAGCTTCTTCTAATACCATCAACGGAAACCAAAGCCATAATCACATAAATAACATATAAAACATATTTATTACTAATAATTTGGGATTTACCAACACATAGAATATATACACAGCAAACCACAGAATCAATAACAAATTGAAGCTTAGTCATCTTCTTTCCTGTAGAAAAGATAACGAAGAATGAAATAAGCAAAACATGGACTGTGCTAATATCAAAAAGCGGCGTACGCTCAATACCAAAAATCTTATAAATCTCACCACCAAAGGTAAGAATAACTATTAGAAGCGTAATCATCAGTCGCTTCAGTTTCATACTAGTCAGTTCATATTGATCCCATATTTTTTTATTATACATAAACAGCAGATACATAATATAAACCGAAATACCAACTGATGCATACTTAACCTGCGTAATAGCCTCACCGCTAAAACTAGAAAAAACAATAATAAGGAGTAAGGTCGCAAGCACACCTGGTGTAGCAATACAAATCGGAGCAAGAATCAACCCTAAAACTCCACCAACTTCCTTACCAAGAGCAACCGCAATCTCAACAGGCAAGGCACCAGGGGTAATATTAGCAGCAACAATAAACTTGTTGTACTGCTTCTGTGTAACTAATTTATGTTTCTTAACAACTTCCTTTTCAATTACAGGAACAAGGGCATTACCTCCACCGAAGCCAATACAACCAACCTTAAACAAAGATAGAAGTAACTTTCCTAATTTATTCATAAATAATCCTCTTTCTATACCATAAATTCTATACCTAAGAGCTTGCATTTACGCCCTTTCGTAGAATCGCTTGCTATTCTAACATGTTTCTTTTTTATTTACCACATATATTTATTTCAACTAAAATCGATATATAATAATAGTGATATATATGTACATATAAACATATTATAAATGATATATATTGAGAATTCTAAAAATCTAGTACTCTATTTCAAAATGTAATTTCCCAGCTTCAATTATATCTCCTCTTCTAATTTCAAAGTCCTCATTTTCTTGAATCTTCTCTCCATTTACAATTATTCCATTTGATGAATTTAAATCCTTAATATATAACCTGTTCGCCTTAAGTTTTAATGAGCCATGCTTCATACTCATATACTTACTCTTAATTTGAAAATCACAATAAGAGGCTCGTCCAAAAGTAATTGTTGAATTCATATTAATTGACGAAGTATATTTCAAATCAAACTCCTTAATATTTAAAGTAATACTATCAAATCTATCATTCCTTTCTTTAATATCCCAGCTTTCTTTACTATCCGAGCGTTCATTATTAAACAATCCCTTCCTTCCTAAAGAATCTTTACTTAACCTATTATTAAGAGCATCATCATTAATCAAAGCATCATTAATAGCATTATCACCTAAAAATCTATAAAACTTCTCTAAA
>JAILNN010000208.1 GCA_024691565.1 Lachnospiraceae bacterium
TTAGGTATTAAATACCCATATAGCAAATTCTCTGTATTTTCATAATTAATTTTATTTCTACATACTAGAGCCCCATTCTCTGCTTCTTTTCCTTCTCTAAATCTACCTTTTTTAGGATAATACAAAACAATCTTATTCAAATATTTCGGATACTTATCATAATCACACACACAAACAATTGTATCAAGTTTATTGTTTATTTTTAAATAAACATTCATCTTAACAAGTTCAGAAAGATTTGGTATCATTTCTTTCTTAATTGTGTCTGTCATTTCACCGATTTTTTTGACTGGAATTTTTCTATAATCTTCTAATTTAAAACTATCCCAAATATAATGATTAGAATTATCTAAGAATTTACTACCATTATTTACACTTAGGATATAGTTATTTTGATTAAGTAAAGTATTTATTTCTTTTATTAAGTCAGAAATGTCTCTTTTTATAGCATCCAATAATAGCTTTACTTCATTATTCATTTTTTGTGATTCTTTTTCTCGAATCATATTAGTTTTATTAATATTCTCTATTTTCATTGCTATCTCCTTATCATACCTCAATTAAAGCTTTATTTATAATTTTACTATCAGCCACATTATATATACCTGCAAGTAACACTTTTTCAACAACTCCATCCGTTTTGTTTCCTCTTATTGAATGTTTATCTGAATCAAATGACTCATTCAAAACTGGTTCTATCAATTTATAATTATTATTTGCTTCACTAAAAACTTCAAATGCTTTATAAAAAAAATCAACTAATTCATTAACACCTTTCATATCCCCCTCAATAATTCTTTTTTTTGTAAAATCCCACAACTGTTCAATATTATTCCAATTAGTTAAGGAAACAATAAATAAACAAATATTATTACCATCTGAAATATTTTTTAATCGTTCTTTCATTTCTAAAGATAATGATTGAAAACAATCATATGTACTATTTAATAACATATACCTGTCTGTATATATCTCATTTACTTTTTTTAATTCTTCTTTTGTTGATTCTAATTCGTCTTTTGTTGATTTTAATTCGTCTTTTGTTGATTTTAATTCTTCTTTTATTGAATCTAATTCGTTATTTTCTATCTCAGTTTTATTATTATTATTTATCTCATCTATTTTTTCTATAATAGTATCCAACTTTTTGATTATATTATTGTCTGGATCGTTTAAAGCATTTTTTATTTCCTCACTAATGCTATTATTCGGTAATTCAGAAAACTCCTTCCTATTCCTATCATTAGAAAAAAAAACGCATCCATCTTCTTTTGTTGAATTAATAAAAATATCTTTTGTTTCTTTTCCTTTTCTATTTTTCATACTGACTCTCCTTATATAATTCATTCCAGACAAGCAATAACCATATTTAAGTTATAAAAATTCAAAAACCCCTCAAATCATATCCATCAATTTTTTCTTCTTTTCATCAAACTCATCTTTTGTAATAATCTCTAAATCCAACAATTCCTTTAATTTCTTTAATTCTTCATAAGGATTATTTGGTATATTTTTATTATTTACCTCTTTATCGTTTTGAATATCAGGTTTTTTATCAGTTTTTGTATCATCTGTTTCATGGATAGTAATATCCTCATCTTCACCTAATTCAACTTCCAAGTACTCATTTAAATAATATATTGGATGAGAGAAATTAATTTCATCCAAATCTTCTCCTGGTTGAGCTCCATGTAATAAACCGATAACCTTCTTACTATCAGAAAGAATTATCGGACCGCCAGAATTTCCGTGTCTCGCAGCAATATCAAGATTAATGGTTTTAATCATTCTGCTAGTCTGAACAGATGAAATCACTCCTTCTGTCATCGAACACCTTAATTTTAGTATGTCATCAGATAAAACACCCCCTATAGGAAAACCTAAGCACCTAATCTTTTCTCCTACCTCTGGTTCATCATAACTTATATCCAACATAATAAAATTATATTTTCCTTTTTCTAATTTAAATATTGCTAAGTCCGTTTCTTTTAGCAAAAAAACTTTCTCAATACGATATACGTTGTTTTCTTTCCCAATTTTTACATAAGATTCAACACCTTCTTTAAAAACATGAGAACATGATAATCCATATCCATCTTCTGTTATAATGACACCACTTCCACATGAAGAATACTTCTCCCCATACACCTCAATATATGGAATTGAATCAATATAGTCTTTTTTATTCTTATCATATTTAATACAATTTGGAGAATTCTTATTAATAACAATCTTACTCTCAGAATCATAAAACTCCTCAAAACTATCACACAACTTAAATCCTTTTGTCCTATCTTTTCCATATTTTTCCAAAGATTTTTCATAATAATGCATTTTTAAAGTATTAGGAGGAATAAAATCTTTGAATCGTTCTTCATTTACTGAATAATACTCCTGATCAGCACATTTAACTAATTCATCTAAATAATTCAAGAATTCCTTTTTTTCACTTTCATCAGACTTTCCGTCTGCATTTGAGAATATAAATCCGATTGTTACTATTCTATCTATAATATAATCTAATATAAGATCTTTTTCTTTATTACTTACTAAATGATTATTAAACAATGCTTCAAAAAACAATCCCCTATTAATATCTCTAAATTCACTTTTTACATAATTATCTAAAACCTTCGATACCATACTAAAATCATCAAAAATATCAATCCAACTATAAGCTGTATCTGAATCTCCATTGAATAAAGAAATAATATCTGACTCTGGATTAGAATTCGCCTCTAATTCATCAATAATAAATGCTTCATTGAAATCAAAACATCCATCTGCTAATGCCATAGTAACTAATCCTTCTATTAAAATATTATCAAAAGCTTGATATATTGCATATTTAATATATTTTTCTTCTTCTGGAATACCATCAACATACTCCTCTATATAGCGTGAAATAAATTCTAAAGCATCGTTATATTCATTAACAAATTTTTCTAATATATTATTAATATACTCCTCCGTATGAACAAAATCCTTTTTGTCCTTTACAGATTCAATAACATCAGATACAAACTTTTTAGGATTAAATAACATATACATACCTCCTCATTTTTAATTATAAATTATCTATACGTTCCTCTATATCAAACTGATTCCCTCAGTTCAAATACTCCTTCAACTTACACTCATACCCCGCACACACATAATCCGACAACGTATTTAAATTTGTCCTTATGCACATTCTCTTCGCTCTCTTCTTAATCTCCCACTTATTCGCCTTTGGCGCCACCGGCTCAATCAAGCTACACGTAGGATCCCACCAATACTTGCAGAATGCACATTTCTTCACGGTCTTTGCATTGTAAACTGCCATACTTCCACCATTAACCTTTCAAAAATCCGCACAACAAAAAAATCCCATTATTAAATTCTTCAAGCACCAATAAACTCTCTACTCCGCACCCTTCTATACTTTTATAAACCAAAAAAAATATTTAAACACACGCTCTTTGAAATTTGTTTAAATATCTTTTCTTATTCCCTTTAAATCACCCATTTTTAAGTCTTTTTCGTCCCATTAAAAACATGTGTAAAGGATATCATATAGTTGTAAGAATTATTTTCAACTTTTGTATTATTAATTTTCACTTTTCCCTACTTTTCGTTGTTTACCCCTGCTCTCATCCTTTTAGGCCTCTCAAACACCTTATTCATTCATATTTTCAGTTATTATCCCTCCTATTTATGCGCCTTTGCAAACCTCATCTGCTTGCAACTATATATGCAGAATCGTAGCTCCTCCTTCATTAAAACCAAGGCTGCAAAAGCGCATTTCATTAGCTCAATCTATATGATGATAAAACTCTTTCAACATCACACTAAAATCATCCTACCCCACTAATCTTCACGTTCCTATTGTTTTACGCTGGATTACTATGCCTCAGGATCTTCATCTCCTTCCTGACTCTCTTTCCACGCCCTGTACCTATCAATATCTACCTTTGATTCATCCAAAATAACCTTCAATATCTTAATATTCATCAAATACTCAAGCATTTTAGGTCCATCAGGGTAAAGCTCATACGGCATAATTATAAAGAACAATCCACCAACTGCTATAATCAGTGTTTTCCTGGAAACATCTGTATATTCCTTTTTGGCATATGCCCTTAACATTGAAATCAGCCACAGAAAATCAACTCCAGAGCCTGCAATATG
>JAILNN010000220.1 GCA_024691565.1 Lachnospiraceae bacterium
CTTGCTAATCAATCAACTAACTTCCGTTTTGCCTTAAGTGATAAGTCAAGGATAAAATGCACTCACTTCGTGAGTCCTTGACTTAATCACTTATTAAGAGTTGCCATTCCGTTGCACGAAAGGGAACTAACATTTAATAACTTAACCAGGTATTGCCCCTTTCGTTAACTCCATTTTAACTCTTAAACGGCTAAACTATGAATACATTATGCCTAACAGGTACACCCCCAAACCCCCAAAGGGGGCTTGCACTTCATGGGAACTAACCTTGCTGCTTGCTACTTGCCATAATGACGGCAACTTTTGATATATTGCTGCACCACATAAGCTGAATTGTCACAAAGTAACGGAAACCAATCGTCAGCTCTTTCGACCATTGAATAGTCCATCAGGTCTTTAAATTCCGTGATTTGATGTTCGTCAATGAATACAAGCATTTCTTTGATATAAGCATATCTTTCAGACTTATTTGCTTTCAGGTATTCCGCAAGATCCACTCCGCCATAGGCTACAATGTCGCCAGTGCTATACTGTGCCTTTTCAGGGTTGTCAAGATGTGCAAAGTATCTAACTAGCGCTTTTGCGTTCTGACACACCATCGGAATTGTGCAATTCAACGGTTCAAGCACCGATTGAACTTGCTCGAAAGTTTTGACGCCCTGAAAAAGTAACAATATGTGGTAATGCGCTTTCTTGGGTGTTCCATCAGCATTGATATCCTTATCGTGTAAAGGAGATTTGACCCATTCCAAATGAGCGTTATTTAGAACCTGTTCCCAATCTTTTGGAGCGCTCTCAGGATACACGATTGCAGTCCAATTTCGTGTCCTGATTGATTTTTCTTTAGCCATCTGTTATAATTACCTCACTTCCCAAAATGCTCTCACACGCTTCCTACGGCTCAAAGAGAGCATTTTATTTATTTGTTCGTTAAAAGTTTCATCATTGTTTCGATTTCATTCAACTGTTGTCTGGTTTCATCATCAATGGAATTATCGTTATCGGCAATCGTGCGCATACATACCACCAATTCAGGAAGTAAGGCTTGTATAGCGCGAGTATTCAAGTATTCATTGATAGCAAGACTAAATAAATCACTACGCTTAAGATAGTTTCTTTCTGCATACTCATCAGCGCGTTCCATTAACTTATCGTTTATGCTTAATTGTACTTTCATCATATCACCACCTTTTTAATTTGTTATGTGCTTAACCAACTTTAACTATTTTAATCTAAAGTGTTCTAATTGTCAACAGTTGTGTTGAAAGTTTCAATAAAAAATGTGTTGTGAACAATGAACACCATAGGGGGGGTCGTAGTACCCCCCTATTCCATTTTTTATGATGGCAAAATCTGACGAGCGCCAATAAAGGCTCACGCCCACATTGTCGCTCATTCATTTTGGAGCATTAAAAAGAGCGCCTATGGGGATATAGACGCCCTTATGGTTAAATTGTATAATACACGGAAGTGGTAATTCCGTGTTTTTTGATTTGAATTTGTCAAAATCAGTAACTCAATACCAATTTTGACACTATCGTATCAAAATGTATTGAGAGCAAGATTTTGTAACTTGCTAATCAATCAACTAACTTCCGTTTTGCCTTAAGTGATAAGTCAAGGATAAAATGCACTCACTTCGTGAGTCCTTGACTTAATCACTTATTAAGAGTTGCCATTCCGTTGCACGAAAGGGAACTAACATTTAATCAATCAATCAGGTATTGCCCCTTTCGTTAACTCCATTTTAACTCTTAAACGGCTAAACTATGAATACTATATGCCTAACAGGTACACCCCCAAACCCCCAAAGGGGGCTTACACTTCCTGGGAACTAACCTTGCTGCTTGCTACTTGCCATAATGACGGCAGCTTTTGATATATTGCTGCACTACATAAGCAGAATTGTCACATAGCAGCGGAAACCAATCGTCAGCTCTTTCGACCATTGAATAGTCCATCAGGTCTTTGAATTCAGTGATTTGATGTTCGTCAACAAATACAAGCATTTCTTTGATGTAAGCATATCGTTCTGACTTATTTGCTTTCAGGTATTCCGCGAGATCCACTCCGCCATAGGCTACAATGTCACCTGTGCTGTATTGTGCTTTTTCAGGATTGTCAAGATGTGCGAAATATCTAACTAGCGCTTTTGCGTTCTGACACACCATTGGAATCGTGCAGTTCAACGGTTCAAGCACCGATTGAACTTGCTCATAAGTCTTAACCCCTTGAAAGAGTAAGAGAATGTGGTAATGCGCTTTCTTGGGTGTCCCATCGGCATTGATATCCTTATCGTGTAAAGGAGATTTGACCCATTCCAAATGAGCGCTATTTAGAATTTGTTCCCAATCTTTTGGAGCGCTTTCAGGATACACTACTGCAGTCCAATTTCGCGTCCTTATTGATTTATTTTTAGCCATCTGTTATAATATCCTCACTTTCCAAAATGCTCTCACACGCTTCCTACGGCTCAAAGAGAGCATTTTATTTATTTGTTCGTTA
>JAILNN010000108.1 GCA_024691565.1 Lachnospiraceae bacterium
CCGGTCTTTGAAGTGTTCAGGTATATTTACAATCAAATCATCTATTAAAAGCTTCGTCCTTTAAGAAAATTACCAAAAATAAGTCCTCCACTTTTACTAAAATTCATTGATCATAAACCAATAATAAAATTTTAAAGCTGTAATTAGCTTTACTCTGTAGCTTCAGCTACATACTCTGAGCCGTCAGAATTGTAAGCTGCATCACAAATTTCTATCTTTACATATGATGCACCTGTATAGGTATTTGTAGTAATCCAAATCCATGGATAATCTCCACTTACAAGTTCAGAATCTATTTCAACATACTCTCCAACCCAATTTCCTGTGTAGTCAGCAGCATTCTTAACTCCACTACCTGGATTACCCTCCTTATCAGGCAAATATCCAAGCTGCAAATCAGCGCCCTGGCTAACCATATTATCCGCTGGATAAACTCTAATACAAGGCTTTTCAATTTTACTCCAGTCACATGTTACTGAAATATTCCAGAAAGAATCGTCAACTACAGCCTTCATACCATCAGAAATACTTGCTGTATATCCAACTCCACCTTCACCATATTCTTCAATATATGTAAAGATTCCGTCGTCTCCTCTTTCCTTATTTAGCTTTTCACCTGTATCAGCATTTGTATGGCGCATAAACTCGCCTTCCCAGGTGTAAACAACCTTAGGATCTCTATTTGAAACTGTCGGAACATGGCATACTCCCGTTGTTAAAAGATCCTTTTTGTTTACTCCATCAGGAAGCTTAGGTACATCAGTACCAGTCCATTCACAGAAGAATTCTCCTACATCTGAGTAATTGAAGTATCCACCGCTTCTATTGAAGTAATGACCTTCATCCCACCAACATGGTGTAATGTGATATGTTTCACATAATCCAAAGTAATATCTAGCCCAATCAATGATATTATCCTTATCTGCCTTAACAACTCCACATTCTCCAGCAATTACACCATAGCCTTCTGAAGTGAATTTCTCTGTCTTCTTTAACAAATCCTCAAGGAAGGTCTTATCTTCATCAGTACCCCATGAATTACGGTATCCTTCATCACTTGAAGAAGCAGTAAGTGCATAACCCTGTGGCTCATAAATATGAACATCTACACTAAGCTTATTCTTACCATTTTCCTCAGTATCAACTGGCATCTTAAATCTCTCATCGATTGCCTTATCAATAGCTGTTGTGTTTCCAGGAATAAGCAAATGTCTATAGGCATTGTTTCCGCCTGACTGTCTTACAATATCAACAAACTTCTGACTGATTTCATAAGCTGTCTCATAAATCTCATCTTCAGTCAAAGTGCCTAAAGGTGCAGTTCCATCATAGAAACCATTCTCACCAACCCTAGTGTTTAATCCAAGATTTCCTGTTGTAGGGAAAGCTCCACTAAGTTCTTCGTTCTGAGCCTCAAAAATCAAATGATCTGAATAATCTTTAAATCTTTCAGAAATCTGAGTCCAAATTGCCTCCCACTTCTTCCATGCTTCTTTTCTTACATTTTCATCAGGTGAGCCAAACATACCCCACCAGCCACCATCCCAATGTTCATTGATGATGACATACATTCCATCGTTAAGAGCATAGTTCACAACTTCTTCAATACGATCCATTAAATCCTTATTTATGGTATAAGTTCCATCAGTTGACATAAGATTTGACCATGCAACAGGAATACGAACTGTATTAACTCCATACTTCTTTAATCCATCAAAGGTTTCCTGTGTAGCAGCTGGATTTCCAGCATTTGTTTCACAAGCTTCAACTGTAGTATGTGTACCCTTGAAGTTAGATTCCTCAAGCTGATTACCCATGTTCCAACCGATACCCATATCATAGTCGATCAAATCAAGAGAGGTTAATTCCTTACGCATAAGGCCATTATCCTTAATAGTAAGACCACTTGCTGACTGATGCTCTTCACCAACATTAGTCTGCTCTAAAAGCGCAGCCTTTTCAGGATCATCAGGAACCTTCTTAGCAGGTGCTTCAGTTTCTGCAGCAGCAGTTTCTTCTGCAGCGGCAGTTTCTTGTGCGTCAGTTCCTGCTGTTGCAGTAGCCTGTGCTTCAGGAGCCTTAGTAGCAACCGCAGGAGTTGTTGCTGCAACAGCTGCAGCAGTTGTAGCTACAGGTGCTACAGTACTATCTGTTTTATCAACTACAGTAACATTAACCTTAAGATTCTTCTTAACTTTCTTTCCGTTCTTCTTGTATGAAACATTACATGTTACCTTTGTCTTTCCAGCTTTAACGCCTTTAATCTTACCATTTTTTACAGTAGCAATTTTCTTATTTTTAGAAGCCCATTTAAGCTTAGCACCCTTAGGAGCTTTTTTAACTTTTACTTTAACAGAACTTCCAACAGTAACAGTTACTTTTTTCTTTGAAAGCTTTGGAGCCTTGGCAGCACTTTTAGCAAATGCACTGCTTGAAAGGTTTGCAGATGTAAGGATCATCGCAAAAGCTACCATAAAGCAACCAATTCTTCTGAGAAGATTTCTCATTGTAGAATTTTTCATAGAAATACCTCCGTTTTAATTTGAGTTTTATGTATTATATGCTAAAATAATATCAGACGATTAAGACTTTAAATATCATTTTTGTAGCAAAAAATTATAACTATCGTGTCAGTAAATAATTTTAAAGTTTTAATTCAATTAAAAAAAACTTAATTTACAATACTTATTTAGCAGACAACTATTTAACATTTATAAAAAAAAGGAATATAAACATGAGCGATAATAGTATAAGAATTAAAACAGAAAAAAATGCACTTGAAATAATAGACTACAGTTTCCCAGACATAAGAATTGCCCTACAAGACCGCATTCTCAGTAACTACGCAGGCATGAGAGCAGTTTGTCATTGGCATAGTGACTTCGAATTTATCTACATTTTCGATGGAGAAATGAACTATGACATCAACGGAGAAATTGTTCTTTTAAAAAAAGGAGATCTTCTCTTTGTAAATTCAGAACGCCTTCACTACGGCTTTTCAAACGATTGGAAAGATTGTAAATTTTTTGTTTTAATATTTAATACAAACCTCTTAAAATCAAATTTAAACATTTTTAACAAACAAGTAAAACCAATAATAGAATCCTCCCTAAACTATAAAATTTTCAATGAAAAGAATATAATTCGACGCATTGAAAATCCTGGCAAAGGAGGAAATGTAAGCTTCCCTAAGACCATAAAGACCCTTATTAATGATTTAAAATTTTTTAGTGAACATAAAGAGCAAATCAATAAATATGATATATTAGCCTCCTGCTTTTCTGTATGGAGCCTTGTTTCAGATAATATAACCATATCTGATATTTCTGAGATTTCCTACGGTCAAGACGACTTAGATTTACAAAAACACATGGTAAATTTCATCTACCAAAACTTCCAACAGCAAATCACTCTCGATGAAATTGCGGCCTCTGTTAATGTAAGTAGAAGCAAGTGTTGTAGGCTTTTCCAAAAATATCTAAACGAGTCACCAATCCTATTTTTAAAGGATTATAGATTAAGAAAAAGCTGCGACTTACTTCTTCAAAGTAACTACTCAATAACTGAAATTGCAACAATGGTTGGCTATAATCACTTGAGCTACTATTCCAAAATATTTTTAGAAAAATATGGTATGACACCCCATGACTACAGAAAAGAAAAAACCGATAATTAAAAAAATTATAACTATCGTGTCAGCACTTATAATTATCGAAACAGAATTTTAAAACACCAAACTTTTATTTGACAATGAATAAGTGTATAGATTATTCTATTGTTACTTAAAAATTATAGGAGATAGCAATTATGAATTATTTACCATCTGATAAAAAACTGGTTATAGCCGGACGTACATTATATAGAGATAATATTCGTTATTTAGGTTATTCTGCAACAAGTATTTCCTTCTATTTCAAAGGAAATAAGGTTTATGCAGACTTCTATTCAGACCCTGAAAAACATGAAAGCTTTGAAAAAGCCTGGTTTGCAATACTTGTAAATGACTCTGAAAATATGTATATCAGACGTTCACTTGATAAGAATAAAGAAAAGATTAAGATATTCGATATTGCAGATTTTAGCGACTCAGATAAAAACCCTGATGGAACTTTCAAACTCACAATTTTAAAACTTACAGAACCAGAATACGGTGTTTGTGGAGTAGGTGAAATCACGGTTGAGGATGGTGAAATTGTTGAACCAAAGGTAGATAATAAAAAAATCAAACTCCAAGTAATCGGCGATTCAATAAGCTGTGGATACGGAAACGAAGGAAATGCAACTGACATGGTTCATGACACAGCTAATCAAAATGCTACAAGAGCTTATTCATATCTTTTATCTAAAGATTTAGATGCTGATTTAGAAATCGTCGCCTGGAATGGAAAAGGTGTTATTAGCGCCTACATTGGAGCTGGTCCAGATATCGTAGACAAGGCTGATGACAGTTGGCTTGTAACAATGCTCTATGAATATACAGACGCAGGAACATCAAAAAATTATTTTGGTGAAAGTCAAGAAAATTGGGAAAAATGGGATCATTCAAATTTTGAACCAGATATAATTGTAATGCTTCTTGGAACAAACGATTCAACCTATGCTCGTGATATTCCAGAAAGACATGAAGAATTTAAGAATGCTTATGTAAACTTCTTAAAAAGAGTGCACACTCTTCACCCACAAGCAAAGATAGTATGCACTCTTGGTGTAATGGATCCACGTTTAAACGAAACTGTGGAAGCCGCTGTAAACGAATTTTCAAAGGAATTTAGTGATACTGCTTACTATCAATTCCTTGAACAACACGATGAAAACATCGATGGAACAGGAACCTTCTATCATCCAAATACAAAAACACATGAACGAATCGAGAAGGTTTTAAAAGAAAAAATTGATTCAATTATGAACTAATTACTTTTTAGCTTCTTTCCTGCCTTCGAGCATGAATTTTCTCGCGATATTTATTCCAACCTTAAATGGAAATGGTCTAAGAGCCTTATCTGCTTCCTTAAGCTTTTCTCTAATTGGAATGTGCTGTGGACAATGAGATTCACATGCGCCACATTCAACGCACTGGGTAGCAAATGCAGGCTCTTTTCTAATGCCCACAAGTCTCGCAAACTCAAATCTCGCTTCATTCTTTGTATCGATATACATGTTATTGTAGCAAGCAAAGATTGCAGGAATATCCACTCCCTTAGGACAAGGCATGCAATATCTGCAACCAGTACATCCAACCTTAACAGCATCTAAAATATAACTCTTAATATCTGCAATAAGCTTAAAATCTTCATCTGTAAAATCGCCCACATTCGCATCAGAAGCCACCTTACAATTTTCCTCTACCATTTCAACTGTGTTCATTCCAGAAAGTACACAGGTAACTTCTGGCTGATTCCAGAGCCACCTAAAAGCGAGTTCCGGTCTAGTCCAACCTCTATGGTAATTTTCAATTGCTGATTTTGCCTTATTAGGAAGCAAATCAACTAATTTACCACCCCTCAAAGGTTCCATAATAACAACTGGAATTCCCTTTTTATTTGCTGCACGAAGACCATCCACACCTGCCTGAGTCGTTTCATCTAAATAATTATATTGGATCTGACAAAAATCCCAATCATAATCATCCAAAATTTCAACGAACATTTTTGTATCACCATGATAGGAAAAACCAATGTGTCTAATCTCTCCAGAAGCCTTCTTTTCCTTAATCCACTCTTTAATTCCAAGCTTCTCAAGGTTTTTCCAAGCAACAACATCTGTAAGCATATGCATCAAATAATAATCAATATGGTCTGTCCTAAGTCTAGAAAGTTGCTCCTGAAAATATTTCTCAATAGCAGCTTTATTCCTAATCATATATTGTGGAAGCTTAGTCGCAATATTAATCTTATCACGAAGATTATTTCTTTCAACAATTTCTCCGAGTGCAACCTCACTACCAGGATAGATATAGGCTGTATCAAAGTAATTAACGCCGCCTTCAACAGCAGCAAGAATCTCCTTCTCAGCCTTATCAATATCAATTGAATTTCCCTTCTTAGTAAATCTCATACAGCCATAGCCTAAGATTGAAATATCTTCCCCTACTTTATTCTTTCTATAATTCATAATTCATACCCTTTATTGATATTAAAAAACTACTGTTCCTCAAAAATTCTCTTTTCATACTCATTGACAGGTAATGGTTTATCATAATAGAATCCCTGCGCAATTTCACAACTATTCTGTTTCAAAACTTCAACTTGTTTTTCAGTTTCAACACCTTCAGCAATACACTCAAGTCCCATTTCACGAGCCATCGCAACAACATACTTAAACATAATGCTTCTAATACTATTCTCACCATCACCTTCAACAGGCAAGAAACTCTTATCAACCTTCAAGACATTCCAAGGAATATCTCTGATAAGATTTAATGATGAATATCCAATACCAAAATCATCTACTGATGTACAAATTCCAACTCTTTGTAATCCACTAACAACACGTTTTAAATCTTTAAATTCGACGTCTGTGGTTGTCTCAGTAAGCTCAATTTCAATATAGTTATGAGGAACACTATATCTATCTGCAATTTCAATTATATGCTCTAATAAATCAATATCCATCATATGTTTTCTAGATAAGTTAACCGAAACTCTAACAACATTCTTACCTTCGTCAAGCCATCTTCTAATATCTTTGCAAACATGTTCAAGCATATAAAAATCAAGTTTACAAATATCCGTACTTAACTCAAGTATTGGAATAAAATCAGCAGGTGGAACAATTTTCCCATCTCTAAACCATCTGCAAAGAGCCTCAGCTCCAACGATTTTACCTGTCTTAACATCTATCTTAGGCTGATAAAAAACTCTGAATTCTTCAGCCCTTATTGCAACAGGGAATAGTTGCTGAATCATAGCAATCTTTTCCTTGTTTTCTTCCATATCTGTATTGAAGAAGACAACATCTTCACCGCGAACTCTCGCATTATTTGAGGCTGGAATAATCTTATCCATTACCGAATCAATTCTCTTTGGATCAAAGTCGTCTGGAATCAAATAAACTCCTGTAGATGCACTAACCATAACCTTATCACCAGTGCTCATATTGTAACAAATAGGAGTACCACTTAAATACTCAAGAACCTCATCTAAAATCTCTTTATCACAAATTGAAACGAAATTATCTCCACCAACACGACACACTAAACCTTTATCACCAAGAAGAGCCTGTAATTGGTCATAAAAACTTCTCATAACAAAGTTACCGACGCTTCTTCCAACTTGCTGGTTAACAAGAGAAAAATGACGCAAATTAAAATGAATTGCTGCCTTATTTATGCACTGTCCTTTTTCAACCATTTCTTGATTATGTCTTAGGTAATATTTAAGATTTCGATATCCTTCTTCATCATAAAATGTTAATCTATCTACAATCTGACTCATACGAACACAGCCAGTGTATGCTAAAGTTACATCCTGAATAGTATGTGCTCTGGCACGCTCCTCTTCAGACCAAGGCTCAGCATCTACTGATTGATACAATCTGATAACTGCAATTCCCATTCCTCCAGTTTTATGTCTCTCCGACGAAACTACAACACTATCCTCTCCAGAGTCATAGTAACGAAGAATTTCACCTCTACCAAACCTTTCTTCCTTACTGTCCTCATAAAAAGTTGCCGTCACCTTAGATACCCTAAACATATTGATAAATTCCATAAGTGAACCACCAATAAGCTTTGTATCAACTTTATTCGATTCACGAAGGACAGAAATATCCCTCACATATCTTTCAAATAATTCGTAGTATCCCATAGCAAATCCTCCAAAATCAAGCTTATTATTGAAAATTGAACTCTTAATCTATCTCAAACTTTTCTAAATCCAAAACTTTTTCTCATCAGAAATACAATAAAAAATATACATAAAGACTAATTTTTACGTTCATTCAAGAATGTAGAAATTATAGCATACAACCAATAATTATGCAATTCAATTTTCCTTAGCTATATTTGACAAATTCAGCCATAAAAAAACAACTCAACCAACAAATTGTTGAAAAAATGCCCATTTTATATTAAAATTAATAGGACTATCTTCTTTGAAAGGAATAACCAAAATGTCTGGTTTTTTTAGTATAAAATCCAACCGAAAACTGCTAGCATTTTTCACTATATTAGGTATGGTATGGGTAGTGTTTTCTTTGTCATGTATTTTTTCCGGCATCTCCGAAAAGTACAGAACTGAGTATAATACAACTACTGACCTAACTAACGCGTGGACTTATGAAGATGGTACTTATGCCGACCTAAGTAAGATACGAGGATCAAAAACTTTTATATATAAATTTGATGGTGACACACTTCGCTCACGATATTTATGTTTCAAAAGTAAAAACATAAATTTCACTATTTCTGTCAATGACATCGAAATTTATGAATTTAAACCAACCGTTCCAAAACTATTTGGGCGTTCTTATGGAATAAAGATGCATACAGTTTTTCTCGGCGAATGCAGTGGAGAGACCACACTTAAAATAGACTGTGATTCAATCTATGATGACACAACTGCATACTTTAATAATATTTGTTTGGATTATAGCGAAGATTTTATATCAAATTCCTACAAGAAAAATATGATTAGCTTTCTCATATGTATCATTATCTTTCTTCTAGGCCTTTTAATGACCATAAGTTCCATCCTTACCTGGTCTAGTGAAAGAAGACTTGAGATTCTATCTATTGGTATTTTCGGTATGACAACAGCTTGCTGGTCTGTAACTGAGACTATGATTTTGCAAATGTTAACCGACAATTCTGCAGCTGTTCATTATATGAACTATGTTACACAAATGCTAATGCCAATTTCATGTATGATTTTCCTTCCAAGTATTGCAGGTTTTTCAAAGAATATTTTGGCAAATCTCACAGGTGTCCTTGCTCTTTTAAATGCTGTGACAATGACAATCCTTACCCTACTTGGAATCATGGATTATCACGACACTCTGATTGTTAATCATGTAATCTTTGGATCAATGATTATTGTTTGCGCATACTTCATAATCACAACAATTCATAACCGTAATATTTCGACGCAAAACTATCTTAGCATAATTTCTGCCTTTGGAATTGTCGTAGTCGGTGGATCCCTAGATTTAGTAAAATGGTACTTTTTCAAGAAGACAAATGATTCATCTTCTTTTTTAAGAATATCCATGCTTATTTTCATGGTAATCATGGTTTTCTATGAAGTATTTGAATTGATTCGCTCAAGGCGTTACGCACGTGAAGCAAGCCTTATGCGAAAACTTGCCTACACAGACTCATTAACTAGTCTAAGAAACCGTATGGCATATAACAAAGATCTCGAAGAAATTAGCCAGCAAGACGAAGGAAAATGCGCGATTATTCAATTTGATACAAATAATCTAAAAGTAATAAATGATAATTATGGACATAGCGAAGGCGATAAATATCTATGTGGAGCAGCAAATATTATTCAAGAGAATTTCTCTGAATACGGCACCGCCTACAGAACTGGTGGAGATGAATTCATTGTTCTAATTATTGGAAACGATTGTTTAGAGAACTATAAACTCGGAATAGAAAAAATGCTTAAAGCAATTGATGAGTATAATGCAAAAGAAAACCCACCAGTAAAGTTAAGCATTGCATATGGATATTCGATATATGATTACAGCACTCATGACCCAGAAAAAGCTGGTAGAGAAGCTGACGAAAACATGTACCAAACAAAGAGACAAATGAAAAAACAAGCAAGTCAGTAAAAGTGATTTAGACTTATAACAGATATTTAACTCATATAATTTTAACACTATAAGGGGTATAAAAATGTATTTTATTATTATATTAATAATAATTATCTGCATAAATATCCCCTCCACACATGCAGGCGGGGACATTTCTGTGGATGTCAGTATTTTTAATTTAAATAATGACTATCCAAGCAATGAAGAAACAACACCCCTTTTCTACGATGATGCAGAAAAAGACAACGATTCATCTAATGCAAATGATACAAATGTTTCTATATTTGATCTATATAATCAAGAAAACATTAAAGCAGCCTATGGGCGCGACTTAACACCTGGTAAATACACAAAAGAGGATTTAGCCTACTACACAGCTGCAAATGCAGAGAAACCACATAAGGTCAAGGGAATAGTTTGTTTCGGAGACTCATTGACCGCAGGTACTGGAGGATATGGAATCAACTATCCTCAGGTTCTGTCAGATTATATAAACGAAGAGATTATGTCTGAAACTAAGACCTATGAAAACGTTGTAAATATGGGCTTTTCAGGAGAAGATGCTGTAACAATCCCAGTTAGAGCAGGTTCAATTCGAATGTTAATCACAAAGGACTTTACAATTCCAGCTGATAATTCACGAGTAGAAATTGAATTTAAGACTGCCTCAGAGAAAAATATTATTCCTCTCCATAGTTGTAAGGTTAAAATCAATGGCATTCCTGGAACGATAAATTCAGACAATGCAACCAAGGCACATATGGAGAAAAACATATATTATTTTAAAAGGAATGTAAACTGCTCTTCTTACGAAGAATCCGACAAAACAGAAGTAGCTGTAGAGGCCGGAACACAGGTGATTTTCGACTCAGCAGACAACTATAAAAAATACATTCCCGTAATCTTTATGGGCCAAAACGGCGGTTTTAATTCTCCTCAAGAATTAATTGCAATGCAACGCTCAATAATCGATTACTATGACTGTGATGATAAATTCATTATTGTTGGTTTGCACACAGGAACCAAGTTTGAACGAAGCAGTCTAGAGGCCGCAATGGTCGAAGAATATGGTGACCACTATATCAACTTGAGAGAATACATGTCAACAGATGCCTTATATTCAACAAGTATCACACCAACAGCCGAAGATTTAAATGCGATGTTAGAAGGTCGGACACCTCCTTCCCTACTCTTCGATTCGGTTCATTTCAAAGAAATTGGTTATGAAATAATTGGAAAATTAATCTACGACAGAATGAAAAAACTAGGTTATTTCGATGAGTATTTTGTAAAAAAAGGAAAGAAATTATCATCTGATATTGAAAAATCCTATACAATTGCAACCGGAAAAATTTCAACCATAAGGCTTGATATTTCAAAGCTGATAAGCAACTCAGTAATCAATGAACTAAGCGAAGAAAATATAAATACAAACGATGGAAAAGTCATATTTATCAATGATGAAGATTATGAAAAAGAGCATGAAAATGATGATTCAACTGCAGATAATTTAGGCCTTAATTTTCCAGAAAATCAACTTAGTTTATACAATAACAATACTAAAGAAACCTATGATGCATACTCAAACGATGCTCTTACAAGCACAAACTTAGATATTCTAGCCGATGAAAATTCTGAATTTGAAAGCTCAGAAATTCAAATTTCAGACTCAGAAAATCTAAAACTAGAAATCGACGGAAAAGCAAAAATGAAATTAGTTGACTGCGAAAAAGATTTTCTAGCGGTACATATTTTTACAGACACAAAAGAAAAATCAGAAATCAAACTTATAAAGGATGATAAGATAATTTCAAAATATCGTTTGGTAAGTAAATAAAAAGCTCAGTTGGGAATCATGCAGAAACCTAACTGAGCTTTTTTCTAATTTAAAAAAGGATGAAATTTTAACCTATACAAATTTAATTGTAAAAATCTTTTTTTAATAATAAATAGCTTAAATTTTTTTAATCTAGAGAATTAGATTACACTATCAATCCACTCTTTTAAAACTGGCTTTGGTGAAAATCCAACCTTCATTGCAACTCTCTCACCATTCTTGTAAATAGCCAATGCAGGGATATTTGTAATTCCAGCACTCTGAGCAAGAGCACCATTATCATCAACATCTGCATTGAAAAATGCAACCTTACCAGCATATTCTTCTGAAAGTTCCTCAACTACAGGTGCAACCATTCTACAAGGACCACACCATGTAGCTGAATAATCAACTAAAGCAATCTCACTACCTTTAACACCATTAAAATCATTATTTGTAATCTTATTAACCATAATCTTAACCTCCATTTATAATATTAGTATTTATTTATAACTGCTATCGCAGTATTACTTCTTACTTGCAAGGAAAGACACTGCACTAAGTGCTGCGACATTTCCCTCACCTGCCGCCTTAACATATTGATAAGGTGTACCAGTTATATCACCGCAGGCAAAGCATCCTGGAAGACTCGTCTTCATCTGTCTATCAACCTTAACATGCGCTCCATCTATTTCAATTCCTGGAACAAGTTGTCCTGGCGAAATGCTATCTCTTAGAACAAAAACACCATCTGTAACAATTTCAGACTGATCTGTTATAACAACCCTTTTTTCGTCCTTCAGAGCAATCTCAACAGGTTTTTCACTAACAACCTCAACATTCTCCGGGAAATCAAATTCACCCTTATATACTGGAATATAGATCACCTTAGAAGCAACCTCAGCAAGGTATTTAGCTTCCTCTTCTTCCTTCTGAGAATATCCTATAACAACAACTTCTTTTTGTCTATAAAGAGGAGCGTCACAGGTTGCACAATAGCTAACACCTCTACCAAGAAGTTCTTCCTCACCCTTAAGTGGCTTACCAGCAATAACTCCTGTTGCAAGAATCACCGTATCAGCTTCATACATCTCTGTATCAACTTGGACTGAGTAGTAGTCTCCCATCGCATATATAGCACTAACTCTGCCCTCTTTAATATCAATTCCCATCTCTTCAAGGTGTTTCTGGAAGGCTGAGTTTAAATCTTTACCACTAACATTTGGAAAACCAGGATAATTCTGAATCTCATGAGCTTTAGAAAGCTTCCCACCATCCTTATTTCCAATCAACATAATATTCTTTCCTCTAAGCTTTAGAGTAATCGCTGCTGAAATACCACCAGGTCCAGATCCAACGATAATTGAATGAAGTCTATCCATATGTTCATCCTCCTCTTATGTTTTTCTATATTATATTTTATCAAATATAGTTTGTCAATACATTTTTTGATATATTTTTCTTATAACAAACAAACTCCTAAAAATAGACACTTCCACTCCCTCCAAAGATAATCTACCAATCATCCACAAATAATCAACCAATTAATATGGGAAAAATTAAGGGAAAAGATTTCATAATTTTTATATCAAAAAAATCACAAATAATTTCAGAAAAAATCTATGAAAATTGACTAACTTTTTAAACAATTTAATTTTATTATATAGTTGTCGATTTTTTTTTACAACTGAATGACAATTAGAGGAGGGCTTAACATGGCAAAAGGTTCAGTTAGAAAAAAAGGGAAAAAATGGTATTACAGATTTTATATCGAAGACAAAAACGGACGACATGTACAAAAGGAATATGTGGGGACAGAAAGTAAATCTGAAACCGAAAAACTATTACGTAAAGCGATGGAAAACTATGAAGAGAAAAACTTCGTATCATCAAACACAAACATCACACTAAAGCAGTTATTGGATATTTGGATTGAAGAAGAATTAAAAATAAGCAATCTAAGTAATGGCACAATTTCTTCTTATATCAGCGTAACATCACAAATAAAAAAATATCCTATAGCAAGTAAGAAAATTAAGAACATCAACTCAGATCAACTCCAAAAATTTATGGATTTTCTTGTTTTTGGTGGTGAAAAGTATGATGGGACAATGATTGATGGCTATAGTATTGATTACATACACAACTTTTCTTCAATACTACAAAACGCCTTTAAATTTGCCGTATTTCCAAAGAATTACATTAGTTTCAACCCGATGCAATATGTAAAAATTCGTCGACAAAACGAAAACAATCAACTTTTTAACTCTGCAGGATCAGATGGGCAGAATGCATGCATAACGCACGAACAGTTCCTAGACTTAGTAGAATATTTAACTAGAACAAACAAAAATGCACTTCTTCCATTTCAAATAGCCTATTATTCCGGTCTACGCTTAGGCGAAGTATGCGGCCTGGTTTGGAATGACATTGATTTAGAGCAAAACATTATAACTGTACAAAGAAGTGTACGCTACGATAATTACAGAAAAAAATTGGAACTAGGTCCTGTAAAACGAAACAAAACACGAACAGTAAATTTTGGAAATACTTTGCATGAAATTCTTAAAAAAGAAAAAAGATTGCAACATCAAAGAAAGATAATCTTAGGAGAAGAACTAAAATCAAACTACTACATAATCTCCAAAGAAAAGAACCGAACCTTCTATGATTTATACTCGTTTTTCCAAAAGGATGTTCCTTCAAGAAGTTATCGACTTATCTCTTTCGTATGTATTCGTAATGATGGACTTCTTGAACGCCCAGCAACTATTGAAGCGGTGTGTAAAAGAATACGTAAAGACTTGCCAGGAATGACAGATTTTAGATTTCATACTCTGAGGCACACTTTCACAACAAACCTAATAGCTCGTGGAGCCGCAGCAAAAGACGTCCAAGAACTCTTAGGGCACTCGGACATACACACAACAATGAACATCTATGCACACTCAACTAACGACTCAAAAAGACGCTCCGTGGAATTACTAGAAGATTTATAAAAATTAGCACATAATAATTATTTTCAAAAAAGCCTATAATATAAAACGACTCTTTAAGAATGACTTAATTGTTAAAAATTATGCGTATAATTTGAAATCATTTGTAAAAAAATCGACACAAAAAAAGCAAATACTAGTTAAAAAAATTGTTTCAAATTACACAGATTAAATATGACATTATATTTTGACAAAACATTCTTTGTTTTAAGGTAAAATAAGGGAATTAAAAAGGGAATAACCTAAAAAAAGCCAAATAGCCAACAAAAAAATAATGATTTTTCATGTTTCCTCCATTCGATTTATTTAGAATTATAATTTTTTTAAAAGGAGGAACTTAAGTAATGAAGATTACTAAAGACATGAAAAAAGCTCTTTCAGCTCTTCTTGCTGCTGCATTAGTAGTAACAGGAGCTCCAGTTCAGAACGCACAGGCTGAAGAGCCTGCTGC
>JAILNN010000125.1 GCA_024691565.1 Lachnospiraceae bacterium
CAACCTTCAAAACTATTTTTTTCTTGCTAATTTGAATCTTTTTGGCTGCATCAATTACCGTAAATGTCGATAAACTGATGGCAACACTCATAACCACCACCATTACTCTTTTAAACATATATTACTCTCCTCCAACAAAAAACATACAATATAACGCTTTAATCCCATAAATTCTTATAGCATTTCTAGTTATTATATAGTATCATATTTATAGCATTTTAAAAATATGGAATACCTACATAAAAATATGTATTAGCGACTTATTTTGCCTATGGCATATAATCAATACTAAGTGGGCAAAACGATTGTTAACAACTCTCTTCACCTATAGCACAAAATAAATACTAGGTGGGTAAAACTATTGTTTGCAACTCTCTTCACCCATGGCACAATATGGCTATCTAGGAGGCTATTTATGAACAAACAAACATACCTAAAAAACATCACAAAAAGCGGAACTTACCCAAAAATCCTTTTATCAGGTTACGTTAATGTTCCAAATACCAACGAACACTTCAAAAGATGTGCAACCGAATGGATAATGTATGTTGTAGAACATGGGCATATGATAATTTGCGAAGACGACCAAACCTATGATTTACACGCGGGCGATGTAATAGTTTTCACACCAGGTAGAACACACTGGGGTATTAGACAAAATTCTGATGTCAGCTATTTTTATATACACTTTTCTTGGAAAGGTTTAGAAGAGGAACAATTATCAAACGAAGAATATATTCTCTATATGCAAACCATCGTAAACAACACTCTTGAGAACGGAGAAAACATAGACACAGATGATATTAACGATGCCATGGAAAACATATTTCTCGTTCCAAAATTTAGTCATCCAACGCCTGCAAATTACACTGAAATTTTAACCCTAATCAATAAAATATTGTTGGAGCGTAAAAATGGATTTTTAAACCATACAGTTATCGAAAATGGCATACTCCACATAATCCTCACCCTGATAAATAGAATAAATTTTGAAAAAAATATGCATATAACTTTTAACAATGATTTTATCCCTGAATTAATTATATATCTTAGAAACAACATAAAGGAAAAAATAACAAGTACAACCTTAGAGAAAGAAATGAATCACTCATTTGATTATATGAACAGAGTTTTTCATAAAACGATAGGAATAACAATATTTAAATATTTACTAAAGCTACGTCTCGAAGAGAGCAAAAAACTTCTTAATGCAAGCCACCTAAGTATCGCTGATATAGCTGAACAAACCGGCTTTTGTAACGCCTACTATTTTTCATCTGTATTCAAAAAAAACGAGGGCATCACCCCTGGAAATTATAGAAAGGAGAGTCGATAAACTCGGCTCTCCCAATATGTAAATACAGTATTCTTATATCAAAACTTAGGCATTTCGGACATGCTTATTTCGGATTTGTTATTTCACATCCGCTGTTTCATGTCCCGTCACCATAGAGCCTCACATCACTCTGCAAGCTTCTTCTCAATGGCATCAATAACAATTTCCAAAGCCTTTATTCTCGCATAATGCTTATCATTTGATTCTAGGATATGCCATGGCGCAAATGTTGTGCTAGTCTTTTCAATCATCTCATTGATGGCAACTTCGTACTCATCCCACTTTTCGCGGTTTCTCCAATCTTCATCAGTAATCTTCCACTGTTTCTCAGGATTATTTTGACGATCAGTAAAGCGTGCAAGCTGAGTATCCTTATCAATTTGAACCCAGAACTTAATAACCACAGCATTCCAATCACAAAGTTCCTTCTCAAATTCATTAATCTCATTATAGGCTCTCTGCCAATCATTCTCAGAGCAAAATCCCTCTAAACGCTCAACCATCACACGTCCATACCAGGTTCTATCAAAGATAGCAACATGACCATCCTTAGGAAGTCTCTTCCAAAATCTCCACAAATAATGTCTAGCCTTCTCATCCGGCTCTGGACTCGCAATCGGATGAACCTCATATCCCCTCGGATCAAGCGCCGCAGCAAGTCTCTTAATATTACCTCCCTTACCAGCAGCGTCCCATCCTTCATATGCAATGATAACAGGAATTTTCTTTTTATAAATTTCATTATGAAGCTCGCCTAGCTTTTTCTGCAAAGCATCAAGTCTAGGCTTATATTCATCATCCTCAATCTTTTTATCCAAATCAATATCTGCAAGTTTCTCAGTCTTAGCAAGCGGGAAGATATTTTGCAAAACCTGAACATTTTGCTTAGAATTTGACAAAGCAACATCAATACTCTTAATCAAAGTCTCAATAACTGTAAGTTCTGCAAGCTTCTTATCCGAAGAATCCACAAAGTACCAAGGCGCAACAAACTGATTTGTAGCCTCAATATAATCATCATAGACATCTAAGCACTTATCATAGTGCTCATTCTCCCATTTATCTCTCTTCGCAACTCTCCACTTAGCATTCTTGTCATCTTCCAATTTCTTAAGTCTCTTCTTCTGAGTCTTCTGATCAATATGGAAGAAAAACTTCACAACCAAATATCCATTGTCATTAAGCTGACGCTCAAATCTTTTAATACCAGTAATTCTCTCGCGATACTCTTCCTTACTAATCTTATCGCGCATATAGCTATATGTAACCTCTCCCATCCAACTCTCATCAAAGAATGCAAAGTTCCCTTCTTTAGGAATCTTCACGAAATATCTATATAAAAATGGACGTCGAATCTCCTCCTGAGTAGGCTCTGACAAGGTTTCACACTTAAAAAATCTAGGGTCCAAATTCTTAATAACCCTTCCCAAAACACTACCTTTTCCAGCCGCTCCCCAGCCATCAAAAATAACCAAAACCGGCAACTTATTTTCCTTAATTTTCATCTGCCTAGCAGCAAGCGCAAGCCTCGCCTCAGCAAGCTTCTCTGAGATTTCCTCGCTACTAAAATTTTCACTTTTAACCCATTCTTTAAGCATACAA
>JAILNN010000171.1 GCA_024691565.1 Lachnospiraceae bacterium
AACAAATGTTCGTCTGCAAATTTGTATATTTCTTCACTTTCATTTTTAGCATTCATTATTCCATTTACGACTTCATTTATTGTTCCATCGCCACCGAGTACAATTATTTGAGTCTTGAAATTTTCATCTGGATTTTCTTTATAACTTAAAAAATCTGTATATTCTTTTTTAACAATTTTTTCGGCAATTTCGCATGCATGACCTTCGTACTTGGTTATTGCGGGCTTGTATTCTATACCATTTTTCTTAAAAATTCCTACAACATCATTTACAATTTCTTTTGATTTTCCACTTTTACTGGATTCATTTACAATAAAATATATCAATGTTTTATGTCCCTTCTGTATGAAATACGTTGTGTTATATTAGTATTATAATCGAGCGGGCGATAAATGAAAATAGCTTTTTTAAAGTTGTCTTGATGGTTATTAAATGGTAAAATAGTTTCTAGTTTTGAATATTTAAGTGAGGTTTTTTATGATAAAAAATATTGTGCGCGACCAAATGTTTCTTTCAAAGAAACTTGAGGTGGTTAAGAAGAGTGATAACTATATGGCGATTGTGCAGGATTTGCAGGATACGCTGAAAGCCAATGAAGAGACCTGTGTTGGTATGACTTCAAATATGATTGGGTATAATAAACAGATTATTATTGTGAGTCTTGGGCTTATGCCGATGATTTTAATTAATCCAAAGATTGTACAGAAGTCTGGGAAGTATGAGACTGAAGAGGGGTGCCTTTCACTTGATGGTGTTAGAAAGTGCACGCGATATAGTGAGATCACTGTTGAATTTTTTGATGTTAATTTTCAGAAAAAGAAGCAGAAATTTAGCGGGTTTATTGCAGAGAATATTCAGCATCAGTGCGACCACTGTAACGGGATCGTGATTTGATCTAAATTTGAAATTTTCACACTGACATTTATTGATTGATAAAATTTAGGAGGTGAATTTTATGAAGGTTATTTCCTTAGTTGAGAATACTACAAAACTTGATTGTCCTGTTGAACATGGACTTAGTTTGTATATTGAGACTGAGAAGCATACAATTCTTTTTGATACAGGGCAGGGGACGCTTTTTAGGGAGAACGCTGAGAGGTTTAATGTGGACCTTAGTAAGGTTGATATTTGTGTTTTGTCACATGGGCATTATGATCATGGAGGTGGACTTAAGGAGTTTACGAGGGTTAATGATACCGCGAAAATTTATATGAATAAGAATGCATTTGGTTTTCATTATAATGCGATGGATAAGTATATTGGGCTTGAGCGCGAGTGGCTTTCTGATGAGGAGTTTCAGGCACGAGTGGTTTATGTTGATGGCCAGATGAAGCTTGATGATGAACTTACGATTTATGGTCCTGGAAATAAAAAGGTGATTGATATGGGGAGCGCCGGACTTACCATGAAAGAGGATGGAAAACTTGTTCCAGAGGATTTCCGTCACGAGCATTATTTAGAGATTTTCGAAAATGGAAAGAGAATTCTGATTAGTGGATGTTCGCATCAGGGAATCATTAATATTATGAGCTGGTTTTCGCCAGATGTGCTTATTGGCGGCTTCCACTTTATGAAGCAGGAACTTGGGGAGACTCTTGCGGGATATGGAAAACAGTTGAATGAATTTGATGCTGATTATTATACATGTCATTGCACGGGTGTTGAGCAGTTTGAATTTTTGAGGCCTTATATTAAGAGGATGAACTATTTATCTGAAGGGGCTGTGTTGGAAGTGTGAGAGAAAAGTATGGAAAATAAACGTAAAATTTTGAGTAGTAAAATTTATCTTTACCTGACGGAATTTTTTGCGGGAATGTCCGTTATGGCTGTTGAATTGGGCGCTAGTAGATTGTTGGCGCCTTATTTCAGTTCGTCGCAGATTGTTTGGACGATTATTATTGGAACAATTATGATTGCGATGGCGCTCGGAAATATTTATGGTGGAAGGGCGGCCGATAAGGATCCAAACCCTGATAAGCTTTATGCAAGAATTATTGTTGCGGCAGTTTGGATTGGACTGATTCCTGTTGTTGGGAAATATATTATTATTGGAATTTCGGCTGTGATGATTTTTTCTGTGAATAGCAATTTTCTTATTTGGGCTGCGTTTGCGGCTTGTATGGTGGTCTTTGTTTTTCCTCTTTTCTTGCTTGGTACGGTTACTCCTTCACTTGTGAAATATACTATTGACGATTTGGACGATAGCGGTAAGACCGTTGGTATGCTGAATGCGATGAATACGATTGGCAGCATTATTGGCACCTTTGTTCCAACGTTTGTGACAATTCCTGCCGTCGGTACATCGATTACTTTCCTGATTTTTGCAAGTGTACTTATGATTCTTGCTATTATTTATTTTGCGAGTGGCAGGATTAAAAAGGTGCGAGTTGTCGTTGGGATTGTGATTATCATTATTTCTTGGTTTACGGGATACTCTGATAGTTTTGCGTTTTGGGAGAAGAACATTACCTATGAAGGGGAGTCTGTCTATAATTATCTTCAGGTGAAGGAGGATGATAGGGCGGTTTATCTTTCGACGAATGTGCTTTTTGGAGTGCAGTCGGTTTATCAAAAAAGTGGTACTCTGACTGGAATGTATTATGATTATGCGATGGCAGCGCCTCTTATGGCGGGTGTTAATGAGAAAGATTCGCTTGATGTGCTGGTGCTCGGTATGGGAACTGGGACTTTTGCAACGCAGTGTAATCGGTATTTTGAAGGTGTGAATGTTGAGGGTGTTGAGATAGATAGCGATATTACGAGCCTTGCGCATAAATATTTTCATTTGGATAAAGATATACCGGTTCATACATATGATGGAAGGGCGTATTTAAATGCGCTTGATAAGAAGTATGATGTGATTATGGTAGATGCATATCAGGATATCACGATTCCTTTTCAAATGTCTTCGGTGGAGTTTTTTACGCTGGTTAAGGATCACCTAAATTCTGATGGTGTTATGGTTGTGAATATGAATATGCGTGGGCAGAAGGAAGGAAATATTAACCAGTATTTATCTGATACGATTGGTCAGGTTTTCAGTGAGATTTATATGGTTGATGTCGAAGGTTCCACAAATCGCGAGCTGTTTGCTTCGAATTCGGCTGAGATGATGGATGTGTTTGAAAAGAATTCTGACCTCGAGAAGCATAATGATTTGAAGGGTTTGATGGATGAGGTTATCGAAGAACTTTCTCCATATGAAGCCGGAGATTTGGTTATGACGGATGATAAGGCGCCTGTCGAACTCCTTGGTATGAGGGTTATCGATGACATTATTAAGGAAGAGGTTCAGTACTATAAAGGGATTTATAAAGAAGAAGGTTTTGAAGGTCTTAAAAAGGCTCTGGAGTAGGAATTAATGGGCCAAAAAGTGAACTGGATTTGGATGTTATTTTGAAGGTTAAAAAAGGCTCTGGAGTAAGACCTAACCATATTGATATTTCGTGTTTGTTGTAGTATAATTTGACTATATTTTTAGACGGATTTTATGTTTAAAATACGGATGTTTTGAAATAATAGTTTGGGAATTTTTAGAAATACTTGATGTTAAATTTTTTTAAACTTGACGATTTTTATAGTTTATAGAAAGGGTTCGCTTTGCTTACTTTATAGGTGGGTTGCTCTATAGGTGGCTTGCTTTATAGTTAAAGTTTTCATGGCGAACATATGGTGAATTTATGTATAATTCGGATACACAATTTGCTGAATTTTTGGCTGGTGAAGTTAAGAAATATGAGGGTGTGATGGTTCCGA
>JAILNN010000209.1 GCA_024691565.1 Lachnospiraceae bacterium
TGATTACATAAAAATAACTTTGTTAAAAACTGCCAATTGGGAAAACTGGAAAGAAGTAACTGATGAATGTAAATATAATGGTTATTCATATTATGATTGGCTTGTTCTGGAAGAATAAAAGTTGGAGAATCTATGATACGAAGAGATTATAGTGAAATTTTTGAGTTTGCCAAAAATAATTCGGCATTCTACAGTAAGAAGTTTAATGATATAGAGTTAGATGCTGTTAATTCAACAGATGATATACCAATAACATACAGAGATGAGATAGTAGATAATGAGATAGAGGTTATTCCAATAAAGTATATAATTAATTCATCGCAATATAAAATTGTTTCGGAGAGAACATCCGGATCAACAGGTAAATTTATTGAAATTAATTGGGATTATCGCGACTATCTCTTATCTATGTCTCAACTTGTTTATTATAGACATAAGTATTATAAAATCAGACCGAACGATAAAAGGTGTCAATTTTATACATGGATTGATGGTGTTGACGGAAAAGAAATTGTTATGTTGTCGAAAAACTGCATGGCATTTCCTAAAGCATACTTATCAAATGATGATTTAAAAACATATTTTGAACAAATGCAAACATTTCAACCGGTTTGGATGATTTTACAACCGAGTATTGCTTATTTATTGGCAAAATTTGTAATAGATAATAGAATTAAAATTCCTGCTTCTATAAAATATATAGAACTTACAGGCGAAATGTATTCTAAAAGTACAAGACTACTGGTTGAAGAAGTTTTCAAATGTCATGTGGCAAATCAATATGGTACATATGAGTTTAATTCTATTGCATATGAATGTCCCTTTGGTAATATGCATATATTAGATAAAAATGTAATAGTTGAAGTTGTTGATGACAGTGAGAATAACGTAGCTGATGGTAATGAAGGCAAAATAGTAGTGACGACGAAAATAAATAAGGTTATGCCATTTGTAAGATATTGTGTTGGAGATAGTGGAAAAATAGAAAAAAACAAAGGCTGCAAATGTGGTAATTGTTCTGAAATACTTAAAGTAACAATTGGTAGAAGTGACGATAAAGTGCATTTAAGCTCGGAGGATAATGTCAGTTTTTACGATTTTATTTCAAGTATGCAAAGAACTGATAGTATGGACGCTATTAGTGTTTTACAGTTCAGAATTTCTCAAATTGCTATTGATGAATTTGAAGTTGATGCAGTGATAAAAGGAAATAAAACAAATTTTGAAACTATCTTTATAAACAATATTACGAATCCGGAATTAAAAAAAGCAAAATATAGGTTTAGATATTATGATAGTTTGTTACCTGACGAGGCGGGAAAAATCAAAATATTTAAATCGCTTGTGGAGGTCAGAAAATAAACAATGGCAAATTTAAAAATTACATTTGAAAATTTAAAAGAAGTAATTATTGATATTTTTTATTTAGAATCTGACGAGTACGAAAAAATAAATAATGAGACTGATTTTTTTCAAGACTTGAACATGGATTCAATTACATTTTTTTCGTTAATATGTGAATTGGAAGAACGTTATGACTTTAAATTTGACGACGAAATGGAGATTGACTCGGTTTTTGGAACAGTTGGGAATCTTCTAAATTATCTCAACAAATAGATAATAGTATAGTATATATGCATTTAAGGAAGATTATAAAAATATATTTAAAAAATAATTAAAGGCATTGTCGGTTAGTATTAAATGAAAAATAATAGAGATAAAATAATTGAAGTATATAAGGAAGTTACAAAAAATAATGAACATCCAAATTCGTATAATTTAGAAAACATCGAGGAAGAAGAGTTGGAGTGGGATTCTTTCGACAAAATGGTGTTTGTAGATGAGATAGAGAGTGTTTTTAAAATTAAATTAGATGAATACTTATTTGAAATAATTGAAGCGGAAACACTTAAGGAAATTATAGAATTAATAGAGAATATAATTAAAAATTGAAAATAAAACTATAAATATGTACAAGATAGTTATATAAGGATTTTTAAAATGAATGATATGGGTTATAAATCTCCCGGCGAACTTTATTATGGTTCGGATGTGGGAACTGTTATTTCTGCAATTGATGATTTAATTATTGAAAAAATGAAGGAAAAATCGATCGATTTTACTCAAGAGTATTTTCCAATATTATTAAGAAAGGAAACATTGAGTAAAACAGGTTATTTAAAACGGGGAAATAAAGACTGCATTTATGTTTATAACCCTGATATAAAGAATCCAAATATAGAATATGTATTAACTCCTTCGGCATGTTTTCATATATATGAAAAATATGAACATTTTAATTTTGACAAAGAAAAAGTGTTTACTTTAAAACAACATGTTTTTAGGGATGAAATTAACGATGAATGGAGAGATGAAATTCGATTAAGAGATTATCAAATCAGAGAAATTGTATTTTTTGGTTCTAAATCATATGTTGAAATAATAAGAACTAAATTGATTGATGTGGCAGAAAGCGTTATGGAGGAATTAAATATTCCTTATAGCATTAAATTATCTACAGATTCATTCGTTCATCCTATAATGAAAAGATATCAGCAGGTACAAATTGAAAAGAAAAGTAAATATGAATTGATAATCAAATATTTTGGTAAAGAAGTTGCTGTTGCATCATTTAATTTACATGACAGAGCATTCACCGGTCCATTTGACATAAATGTTAATCAAATTAAAACATATTCAGGATGTGTTGGTTTTGGATTAGAAAGAATAGCTTTATGTTATTTGAAGGAGAGAGTATGAAAAATATATATTCAATGGATTTTAGTTATACCGGAATGGATAACAGCTTGATAAACGAATTTGGGGATTATTGCAAACGTAATAAAAAGAAGATTCATGTAAGTGAGAATGCCTGTGTAGAGTATTATAAAAACATGTTTGAATCAGACGAGATAGCTAGAATTATCGTGACAAATGAAGTTGCTGAATTTTTTGAATATAAAGGTTTTTTTGATTCATATACACCCGGAAACTCAGAGAAAATTCTTAATATAAATTGCACTCCGTCTGTAAAGACATATTTGTTTTATGCATTTAAGTTGGCGATATTAGAAGGAGAAAAAAGATTTGAAAAAACTATATATAAAGACTTTTCCAATATAAGTTTCTTTTATAGAGCAGGTGAAATGAATTACTTTTTTTTTATTGAAAGAATTGATGAATTATTTGAAAGAGAGTTTGTAGAGTATAGGGATTTATTTAATAAAAATATAGTAGATTATTGCAGAAATAATATAAATAACGGTAAATTTGTTGATATTCATTTAGATGATTTTTATATTAGAGGAAAAGATAATTTCAACTATAAACATTTTGTACATCAAAACATGCTTTATGGATATGATGATAAAAAGGAAGTATTTTACTGTTTGGGTTATGACAAAAAAATAGGAGTATCAACTTTTGAAATATCATATCCGGAAATAATTAATTCATTTGTAAAGGGGATGTTTTTTTGTTTTTCGGGCGCAGATTATTTATATGATCTTTATCCTTGGCCGGTAACAACATATAAAACAAAGAGTATAGCAGATACAGAGTTTGATTTGGAGGATTTTAAAAAATCAATTATTGAATTTATTAATCCAAGACCTGCTATAAGCAAAGATAATACATATGAAGTGTTTGGATTTGATGTATATAAAATCATTTCTGAAGATATATTAAATGATAATAATTATACGGATTTAAGGACATTTCAGCTGCTTGAGGAACATAAGAAATGTGTTTTAAACAGGATTAAATATTTATCGTTAAATAACTCTGAAGAATTGATAAATGAAAAAACTTATGAAAATATGGTATATAAGAATTTCAAAATGCTAAAACATTATTATTTATCGTTTTTAATTAAGGAAAATTCCAATGACTATAAAATTCGATATATGAAAAATAGAATAAAGATTAAAAATAAATTGATGGAATTTGCGGAAATTGAAAAAGATTTACTGGATAATGTTAAAAAAATATATTAATATTAAAATTATTAGAGGAAATGTAAATATGACAGAATAATGGGGGTTCCATGAAACAGGGATATGAATGTACATCATCATGTGTTGTTTTTTACTTAAATAAAATTGGAATAGCTATTAATGATTATGACATTCTAGCTTATAAGAATAATATATTTAAGTATAGAAGAAAAGAAAATATACCGGATTTTGATATTGATATATATAATGCGACACTTAACTTTTTTGATAATCAAAATATACACTATAATATAACAAAAATATCCCCGGAGTATATTTATGATTTTATTGAACAAATTATAAATGATAATTCTCTTTGTTTGTTTCATCTTGATTCCTCCAGGCTGCCATATAATAAAGTTATTTCGAAAACAATTGTAACAAGTCATTATTTGATGGTAGAGCGTATAGATAGAGAAAACAGGCTAATAACAGTATGTGATACTTGTCCGCCAATATATTCAGAAAATGAATATATTTTTGAGTTTAAAATCGAAGACTTTAAAAAGGCATGGAAAAAATTTAATTTTGAAGTAATAATTGTTGATAAATTTGATGAAATATTTATTGATAAAGAAAAAGCAAGGAAAGAATTATTATATACATTATCAATGTGCGGTTCGAAGCTATATAATAAATTAACTCAATCTGGGGGTTATGCAATTTCTAAGTACAAAAAAGAGCTTATACAATGTTTGAAAAGTTGGGACGAAGAAGAATATTTTACAAATTGCAGAAAGGTAATTACTAACTTGTCGATTAACGGTATTATACCATATTTTCAAATTATAAAAAATTTTTTTGTTTCAAACATAGAAAACATTGACTGTGCTGAAAACATAGAGACATTAAATAATATTATTAAAGCGTGGAAAAATATTGTATTTAATGTTTCGAGATTATCGATGTGTGATGATACAATAAGAGAAAGATTTATAAACAATATTATTTACAATCTCGATATCGTATCAGAAATGATAGATATTTTAAGTGAAAACCATAGTTGTTACTGTTAATAATTTATTCACAGAAACAAAAATATAATGGGAGTAAGAGGATACTAAACAATATCTTTATACGGTGAATTGAGAAGATAAATTGACGAAGATGAATTGAGAAGATAAAACAAGGGCAGGCTAAACAGCCTGCCCTTGGGGTTTTATTCCTCAAATCCAACTAGTAAATCAAACCTATTTTACTCAAAGCTTTCTGGTAATTCGAGTGAGTGCTCTTCTACGAGTTTATGGCAGATTTCTACGAGCTTATCTAATGGCACGTTCTGAACCTGCTTGTTTGAGCCACGAAGATTGATTGATACTGTCTTTTCTTCTGCTTCTCTGTCTCCGAGAACTAAGATGAATGGATCTTTCATGTTCTTGAAGTGCTTAATCTTTTCTTTCATGTTGTTGTCTGAGTAGTCAACTTCTACACGAATTCCTGCTTTTCTTAAGACTCTTTCTACTTCCTTTGCGTACTCATTGTGTGAAGTACGGATTGGTACGATTCCTACCTGATATGGTGAAAGCCAGAATGGGAAGATTCCCTTGAAGTGTTCTGTGATGATACCAATGAAACGCTCCATTGAACCGAAGATTGCTCTGTGGAGAACAACTGGCTGCTGCTGGCTACCATCTGCTGCAGTGTATTTTAAGTCGAAGTTTTTAGGAAGCTGGAAGTCGAGCTGGATTGTTCCAAGCTGCCATTCACGTCCAAGGCAATCCTTCATCTGAAGGTCAATCTTTGGACCATAGAAAGCTCCATCTCCTTCGTTGATTTCGTAGTTTCCTTCACCAAAGAGGTTATTTAATACTTCTTTTAAGTTTGCTTCTGCTTCATTCCAAACTTCGATATCGCCCATGAAGTCGTCTGGTCTTGTTGAAAGCTCAGCTTTATATGAAAGACCAAAATCACTGTAGATCTTGTTTACGATATCCATGATGTTCTTAATTTCTGAACCAATCTGCTCTTTAGTTACGAAGATGTGGCAGTCATCCTGACGGAAAAGCTGTACTCTGAAGAGTCCATTTAACTGTCCTGATTTTTCTTTTCTATGTACAACGTCTGTTTCGTTGTAACGAATTGGAAGGTCTTTGTAGCTATGAGCTGTTCTCTTATATACATTCATAGCGTTAGGGCAGTTCATAGGCTTGATAGCGAATTTGAAAATATCATCTTCATCAGTGTTTTCATCTGCCTCATCATTGTGGATTAAGAACATGTTTGGCTTATAGTGTGCCCAATGTCCTGAAGTCTTCCAAAGTACTGTACTGTTAATTACAGGAGCTGAGATTTCATCATATCCACGCTCATCATGAATGTCTCTCCAGTAGTCGAGAAGTGCGTTGTACATCTTCCATCCTCTTGGAAGCCAGTAAGGCATTCCTGGAGCTGTCTCGTGGAACATGAATAAATCAAGCTGTGGCCCGAGTTTCTTGTGGTCACGCTCCATTGCTTCGCGAATAAATGCAAGGTGTTCTTTTAAAGCCTTCTTATCTGGGAATGCATAGAGATAAATTCTCTGCATCTGATCTCTATTTTCATCACCTCTCCAGTATGCACCTGATGCAAATTTAACCTGGAAGGCAACATTCATAAGTTCGATTGAGTTTGCAACGTGAGGTCCACGACAAAGGTCAACATAGTCATCACCTGTATTGTAGATTGTGATAATCTCATCATCTGGAAGGTCGTTAATAAGCTCAGTCTTGAATTTCTGATCCTTGAAAATTTCAAGAGCTTCCTGCTTTGAAACTTCCTTTCTTACGAAATCTTCCTTACGCTTGATGATTTCGTGCATTTTATCTTCAATTACTTTATAGTCATCTTGGGTTATTGGACGTGGAAGAACGAAATCATAGTAGCATCCGTCTTCAATCTGAGGTCCAATTGAAAATTGAACATTTTCCTTTCCGAAAATTTCAATAACCGATTTTGCAAGAATGTGTGCGAGTGAGTGGCGATAAACAGAGAGGAAATACTCTCTTTTAGCCTGCTTTTCTTCTTTGTCAGCCATAATAAAATACTCTCCTTATCCGTAATTCTATAAAAAACATTTACAACATTATGTCCTATTTTTGCACATAACTTTCTACATTATATAACAGGAAGTTTTAAAAGTAAAGAAAAAAGGGCGATTCATATATGAAAAAAAAGTCGAATTTACGAAAATGTTTCGTTTACAAATAGGTCATTCTGTAGTATAATATCAAATAGGACGTGAGTACTGTTTGTGCTTTATATTTGAAGATGGAGTTTCGATTGTGGGGATTGAACTCTGTCTTATTTTTTTACAAAAATTGGAGGTGAAGATATTCTATATAATTGGTAATGGGGCATAAAATAGTGGGTCGCGCCTATAAAGGAGAATGACCAAAATTATGGTCAAAATTAATTAAAAAAATAAAAAAAGTCGCACCAGCTCTAAGGTGTGCAATGGTATGAAAAATTCTATAAAATTGTTTTGTTTACGGAGGAGGAAAGTTATGACAAGAAAAATCAAAAGGATAGTGGCATTTTTATGCTCTTTTGCAATGCTACTTACAATGGGTAATTTTCAGCAGTTAGGCGTTAGGGTGTCAGCTGCGGAAAACGAGTATCAACCACTTACGGTTAATGAGAGTCAATATGATGTTGAAAGTATTCTAAGCTCAAACTCTTTATTTTCAGATGCAGCTGATCGTACAACGGATGGATATGATGGATATATTCAATCGCTTGATTCGGCAGATGCCTTATCATCTAAGTATTTTAAAATCACATATAAGATTACAGATACATCAAGTCTTACAGACGATTCAAAATTATTTGTATTTCAGCCTTATACATCTGCTTGGGGAGGTTGGAATAACAACTTCATTTATTTCAAGGATGCTATTAAGGGAGAGGATGATTCTTATACATCTTACATTAAGGTGAGAGATATTAAGGATTCTTTGTCAGATGAGGATTATGCTACTCTTGCAGGAATAAATATAAATTTCGTTACTGCTTCCCCACAAATCGAGTTAACAGATATTTATACAATTACAGTTGCAAGTGAAAAAACAGCAGCTGATTTATATAATTCGCTTGCTGAGGCTTCAACAGGTCAGTCAATTAGTGTGGTGCCAATTTCTGATATGATTAGTGCCTTAGAAGCTGAAGGAAAGACAAGTGCATTTACTTCAAATTTCACAACAACAAAGTACTATTATAGAGCTTATGCTCAGGTTACGAGGGCTCATACATATTCTCAGCTCGGTGTTGGAGCCTATGTTAATAATGGGGCTTCTAATGCAGAACTTCTTGGTAGTGGATTAGGGCTTAAGTCTCAGGGTGCTTCTGTTCAAGGTCAGGTTCATAATGGTTATGGAACAGAATATGTTGGACAGGGTATTGGAGCAGCCGGAAGTGGTATCTATGAGTTTAATATTAAGGATACTGGTAAGTGGAATAATACAAGTGTTACTGCAGAGACTGCTGGATTCAGAATTTATACTAAGACTAAGGATACAGAGGCTAAGCTTCTTGGTTTCGTTTTGTATACAGATAGTGGTAGAACAAAAGCAGTTGAAAATGGTGCATTTACAGTAAATCATGATGAGGAAGGAAACTATACTGGTGTTTCAGTTGGTTTTGATATTCCAACAGTAATTGAAAGTAAGAACCCGGATTCAACTGATACAAAGCCTAAGTCAGAGGCTGAATATAAATATGAAGCTGAAGAAGAGATTTATGATTCAATTCGCTCATGTAATCTTCTTACAGTTAGTGATTGTGTTTCTGAAGAAAGTTATAACAGCTTAAAGACTGCTACAGAGACTGCTAAGGAATTTTTAGAAAATATTGATGATTGTACTTATGATGAAATCATTGAATTTTACAACAACTATATGGCGACTATAAGGGTAGCTACTGCTCAATCAATAGTCGGACTTGCTAATGCTATTAACTATTGCAAGAGCTTAAAGGAAGAGGATTATCAGACTTCATTTGATGATTTGAATGCTGCAATTAAAGTTGCAGAGCCAATTCTTGAGGTTGCAAGTAGTAAAACTGATGCTGAACTTAAGGCAGCTAGAGATGCTCTTGAAGCAGAAAGAGTAAAACTTGTTCCAAAAACTTCTACTGCTGAATCTTCACCTAAGAACTTCCGTATTCTTTCTAAGAGTGAAGTGATTGATGAAATGGCAGCAGGTATTAACCTTGGAAACACTATGGACGGTGGACTTATTAACCCGACTGAAACAAGTTGGCAGGCATATAAGACAACCAAGGAATATATTAAGGCATTGCATGATGCGGGTTATAACACAGTTCGTATCCCTGTAACATGGAACGGTTATATTAATGATGATTATAGTATTAATGAAGCTTGGATTTCTCGTGTTCAGGAAATCGTTGATTACTGTGTTGACCAGGATATGTATGCGATAATCAATATTCATCATGATGGTGCAGCTAACCATGATAATCGTGGAGATAATACACCTACTTGTTGGTTGGATACCTATGAGTGGAATATTGAAAAGGTTTATCAGAAATATGCTGGTGTTTGGAAGACAATTGCAGAGAGATTTAAGGATTATGATGAGCATTTGATTTTTGAAAGTATGAACGAAGTTACTGATGCTCATGGAACTGCAACTAATGAAGATACAAATGTTTTAAATGCTCTTAATCAGTTGTTTGTTAACACAGTTCGTGCGACTGGTTCAAATAACTTAAAGAGATGGCTTGCTATTACTGGTAGATTTGCTACATATAGTACTGGAACAACAAAACCTGAGGATGTCTTAGGTGATAAGGAAGCTGATACTACAAGACTTATGTTTGCGGTTCATATTTATAAGAGTATGCATACTGCAAATGCAAATTGGTCAACTCTTTCAGCATATAAGTCTTCCTTAGAGAGTACAATTAAGAATGTTAAAAATTTAGATTCTAACATGCCTATTTACATTGGTGAGTACGGTAGAGATCATATGCAGGTTGGAAGTGGATGTAACAAGTATGATAGAGCTTTAGATTGTGAATATGTTAATGCTCTTTGTAAGTTAAATACAGTTTGCCCAATCGTTTGGGATCAAGGTGATTCTAACTATGCTACTACAGAGACTAATTATGGAATATTTAATTATTGGAATCGTCCAGCACTTAAGCCTGTTGATCAAGAGACAATTGATGGTGCAATGAGAGGTTCATATCTTTCACATGAAGAGACAGGAAGTGCTATTTTAGAAAAGATTTACAAGAGATATGGACATAGTAGTACAAGTGATAGCGCATATGCAGAGGCACCAGAGGTTAAAGAGATTACTTCATTAGAAATTGAAGAGACTGCTGTAAGCATGGAAATTGATGAATGGAAGACAATTAACTATACAACAGTTCCTGAGGCTACAGCTACTGATGATGTTATTCTTTGGAGCACAGATGATGATAGCGTAGTTACAGTTTCTAAGGGCAAGCTTCATGCAAAGGGAGCTGGAATTACAACTGTTTATGCTAAGAGTCAGAGTGGTTCAGTTGAGAAGGAAATTACAGTTATTGTTGCTCTTACTGGTGATGAGACTGCAACTGCAATTAATACTGATAAGGTTTATTATGAATTAACTGAGGAAGAGACAGCTCAGATTAATGCTTCACTTGTTCCTGAAGATAGTACAGATGCGATTTCATATACATCTTCTAATCCTGAGGTTGCAAGCGTTAATAAGAATGGTCTTATTACAGCAAATATTGCAGGTTCTGCTTATATTATTGTTAGTGCTGCAAGTGGTGTTTCAAATATTATAAATGTTGTTGTTAAAGCTAAGAATGATGTTGATCAGGTTCAGGTTGCGTTGAATGTAATGATTAATTCGGGTGAATATAAGGGTGATCCTGTTACTATTACTGGAGATGGTTCATATTCAGCTACTCTTGATTTAGTAGAGCTTGGAAAGACTGATAGTTCAGTTCCTACTACTCTTGAAGAGATGACAGCAATTTACTTGAAAGACATTAACATGCTTAAGAGTGTTGTTGAGAGTGCAGATATTCGTTTTGACAAGGTTACTGTAAATGATAGTGTTGAACTTACTATGAAGACTCCTGATGAGTGTAATGCTATGTGGGAGAGTAATGGTGCAAGCTGGAGAGTTGATGAAGAAGGATTTAAGAGTGCTTTGAAGGCTGGAAACCAGTTTGATACTAACGACCCAATTAATGGATGGGATGGAAGCCTTGTTAAAGAGGTAACAACTACATCTAACCACACTGTTAACTTTAGTAATATTAGTAATCCTACAAAGGTTAAAGTTGATTTCACAATTCGTGGAATTGAATATGTTGAGAAACAGCTTAATGATAATCCTGCAACAGCTCTTGATTTAGGAGAAGGAGAGAGTAATAAGATTGCATTTACAAGTATCGGTGATACAAAAGAGGTAACATTAAAGGTTACACCTGCTGACTCAAAGTCAACAGTTACAGTTTATTCGACTGATAAATCTGTTGCTGCAGTTAATAGCAATGCAATTTCAGTTGATGAAAATGGTAATGTTACATTCACAATTACCGGCGTTGGTGAAGGAACTGCTACAGTGGTTGCCATTACAGATAATGGCTATAAACAGCTTTTCTCAGTTGGAGTTGGAGCTGATGTTACAGTTGATAGTTTAGAAGATCCAGTTGACCCTACACCTGAGGGATTGAATGGAAACGAACCTGCTGCAACTGAAGAGCCTACTGAAGCACCTGGTGATGCAACGGAAGAACCAGCAGAGGAGACAACTGCTCCTTCAGAGGAAGAAACAACTGCTCCTTCTGGTGAGGATAGTAGCACTGCAACTGAGGCTCCAGCAGGAGATGGAAGTAGTGCGAGCGGTGATGCAGGAGCTACAGCTACTGCAACGCCTGCACCAGCAGGAAGTGCTAGCACAGTAGGAACTGCTTCAATCGATGCTAGTAAGACTTTAGTTGTTGTTACAGCTGGAAAGAGTGTTAGCGTTGGATTTAACGCAGTGAAAGAAGAGAGCGCAAGTGCAGCTGCTGGAGTTGAAGCTACTTCAGGAAGTGCTGATATTGCAGACGCAAAGGTTGATGGAACAAATGTTAGTATTAGCGTTCCAAGCAATGCTGTTAAAGGTTCAAGCACCACAGTAACTCTTACAAGTAAGAAGGCTGATGGAACTGCAGTTACAGCTACAATCAATGTTTATGTTCAGAATAGTGCTAAGAAATATAAAGCAGCTAAGAATAAATTAACTGTTAAGAGTGGAAAATCTACTAAGCTTGTTATTAAGGGACTTGGTAAGATTCAGAATGCTAAGAAGCCTATTGCTGAAAACATAACTGTTAAGGGTAAGATTTTAACACTTAGCAATGTTAAATATGCTAAGAAGAAGATTATTCTTACATTGACTGGAAGTACTAAGGCTAAGAATAAGAATGTTAAGATTAAAGTTGGCTCAAAGACAGTTAAGGTAAAGGCTACAGTTAAATAATTTGTTTTGGATTATAAAGCACATAAATCAATGAGACTTTAAATAGTCTTGAATATGTCTCACAGCTTGCCTAAAATATTGGCATTCTGTGGGGCATAATTATTTCTTCTTGACGAAAGTTGGAATAGTAAGTATAATATTGTTTGATTTGTGGCTTTTTGTCGCTTTATTTGCGTGCAAGAAACCAGTGAAATTTAGTTTTTAAAAGTGTTAGCTTTTAGTTTTTAAAAGTGTTAGCTTTAAAGCAAATGCTTGAGTTAGTTTAATTAAGGGAGCACTTAAGAGAGGTTATATTATTCGGGCTTTGGGGAAGGCCTCAGTGGGTGAATGATTAGCTTGTTTGGAGATTAAAATGGAAAATCAATATATTATGAAAGGTGGAGTTCCACTTAAAGGTGAAGTTACAATTAGTGGTATGAAAAACTCTGCGCTTGGCATAATTGCTGCGGCAATCATGACTGATGAGACAGTTACAATTGATAATTTACCTAATGTTCGCGATATAAATGTTTTGCTTGATGCTATTAAGGGAATTGGAGCGACTGTTGTTAGAGTTGATGACCATAAGGTTCGTATTAACGGTAGTACAATTTCTGATGTAGCTATTGATTATGATGCAATCAGAAGGATTAGAGCTTCATATTATCTTTTAGGAGCTCTTCTTGGAAAATATAAAGAAGCTAGTGTTGCACTTCCTGGTGGATGCGATATCGGAAGTAGACCGATTGACCAGCATTTAAAGGGATTTAGAGCACTTGGTGCTACTGCAACAGTTGAGTATGGTATGGTTAATACATACGCAGATGAGCTTACTGGAAGTCATATCTATTTAGATGTGGTTTCTGTTGGTGCAACTATTAATATTATGCTTGCAGCTTGTATGGCTAATGGTCGTACAGTTATTGAGAATGCTGCTAAAGAGCCACATATAGTTGATGTTGCAAACTTTTTAAATAGTATGGGCGCTAGTATTAAGGGTGCTGGTACTGATAAGATTAGAATTAACGGTGTTTCTAGACTTCATGCTACGGAATATTCAATTGTTCCAGATATGATTGAAGCAGGAACATTTATGATAGCAGCTGCTGCAACCAAGGGTGATGTTATAATTAAAAATGTTATTCCTAAGCACTTGGAGGCAACTAGTGTTAAGCTTATTGAAATTGGTGCTAAGGTTGAAGAATTTGATGATGCAGTTAGAGTTTATTCGTCATCAAGATTAGGACATACACAGATTAAAACTTTGCCATATCCTGGTTTCCCAACAGATATGCAGCCTCAGATGTCTATGCTTCTTTCTTTGTCAGAAGGAACAAGTACAGTTACTGAGAGTATCTTTGAGAACCGATTTAAGTATGTTGATGAGCTTTCAAGAATGGGTGCAAAGATTAAGGTTGAAGGAAATGTTGCGATTATTGAAGGTGTTCCTGGATTTACAGGAGCCGCTATTACAGCGCCTGACCTTCGTGCAGGAGCAGCCTTAGTTGTTGCAGGTCTTGTTGCAGATGGAATCACAATTGTTGATTCTATTAAGTATATTGAGCGTGGATATGAAGCTTTTGAGGATAAACTTAAGGCTTTGGGTGCAAAGATTGAGAAACTCGCAGTCGATGACGAAAGAGGCGTTCAGAAGTTTAAGATGATGGCCTGATTATAATTCATTTTATATTTGTTTCTCGATTCGCGAAGGTTTTATAACGATGAAAGGAAAAAAATATAGGTGTCTGGAGATAGTATAGGTTCAATTATTTTTGATCTGGTAATAGTTTTCATTTTTATTTTAATAAATGCATTTTTTTCTATGACCGAAATGGCGGTCGTTTCCCTAAATGATAACAAAGTAAAAAGACAGGCGGCGGAAGGAAATAAAAAAGCAAAGAAGGTTTTTGGATTCATTAAGACTCCAGGAACTTTTTTGGCTACCATCCAAGTCGGAGTTACACTCGCTGGATTCTTATCCAGTGCTTTTGCTGCGGACAAATTTTCTGGAAGACTTACTGGTGTGATTGATCCGGGTGGAAAATATCCATTTGTCGGAACAATTTGTACGGTAGTTGTAACCATTATTTTGTCTTATTTTTCTCTTGTTCTTGGAGAACTTGTTCCTAAGAGAGTTGCGCAGAGTAATGCTGAAAAGATTGCTTTTCGTTCTGCGGGAGTTGTTAGTGGTTTTGGAGTTTTGATGAAGCCTTTTGTTAAATTTCTAAACTTTTCAACGAATTTAGTTCTCAGAATTCTTCATGTTGATCCAAATCCTAAGGATAATAATGTTACTGAAGAAGAAATTCGCATGATGGTTGATGTGGGTTCTGAAGAGGGAACAATTGAAATTAGCGAGAAGGAAATGATTCAGAATATCTTTGAGTTTAATGATAAGGATGTTGCTGAAATCATGACTCATAGAACAAAGATGGCTTCACTTCCAGTGGATGCGACTTATGAGCAGGTTGTTAAGATTGCTAAAAATGATAAGCATACAAGAATTCCTGTGTATGAAGGTTCGATTGATAAAATTGTTGGAATTCTTCATCTTAAGGATTTAATTGGTATTTCTGATGAAAAAGAAATCGGAGAGTTTTCTCTTACTAAGCTTATGAGACCACCTCTTTTTGTGCATGAAACTAAGAAGATTTCTGCTTTGTTTAATGAGATGAAAAAAGGTCATATGCATATGGCGGTAATCGTCGATGAGTACGGCGGAACAATGGGTATTGTTACTATCGAAGATATGCTTGAGGAAATTGTTGGAAATATTTCTGATGAGTTTGATGAGGATGATATTGAAATTCTTGAATTGAGTGATGGCGGATATAAGGTTAGAGGAGATATGTCTTTAAACGACCTTGAAGAAGCTATCAATGTGGATTTTGATAGCGAGGATTACGATACTATTGCAGGTTTGACTCTTGGTCTTTTGGATAGAGTTCCTGATGATGGGGAGACTCCTGAGGTTCAATATAAGAATGTGAAGATTAAGGTTCTTCAAGTGGAGGAGAATTGGATTTCTAGACTTCTTATTCATGTCATTCCTAAGGAAGAAAAAGATTCAAACGCTGATTCTCCTAAGAAATAGGCATTGTCAAATGGCTATTAAGAGTTTATAATTAAATAAAGTTAAAAAAATGGTTATTCAAGCGAGGAGTTGTTTGCATAACCTTTTTTGTTATATGCAACTCTTGCAGGGCGAGATTTGAACTCGGTGGTGATGCCTCATTTTTTAGGGAATTATTTTGGGGCTGGACTTGATTTGGGGGTGTGTCATATGAGGTTTACGTATTTAAAAATTGAAAATTTTAAATCTGTTAGTAGCTTAGAAATTACAGACATCGATAATGCGATGATTTTGGTTGGTCGAAATAATACTGGTAAATCTTCGATTATTGATGCGGTTTTACTTGCGACCGGAAATCGTGGAATTAAGAAGCATGAATTTCTAGATCCACAAAAGAGCGTTGATATTACTGTTAAGTTTGAAATTACAGAAGATGATTTAAATTATTATTATGACCATGCGCTTGTTAGTAAGGCTCGCGAGTATGATAAGTGGTATACACAATTTAGGGATAATATTCCATCTTACCATGATGATGTTATTTACTATACGGTTCATGTAAATCCGGAACTTAAGATTCGTTTTGGTGATGGCTATCAAAAGGATAATAAATATCTAAAAGAGATTTTTCCAAAGGTCTATCACATTGATCAGACAAGAGAAATGGATGAGCTTTTAAATGATGTTTTCACGTTGTATGATAAGGAATCCTTTAAGCTTTTGAAGGAAGATTATTGTATGTTTGATAGCACGAAAAAATGTAATAGGTGCTTTAACTGTATTGGCGTGATTAATAAGAAAACGCCAGAGGAACTTTCGCTTTTTGAGTCAGCAAGGCTTTTACAATATAAGCTGTTTTCAACAAATCTATCGTCTTTTGCAATGAAGGTTAATGCGTATTTGCACTCTAATGGAAATCCATATCAGGATATTAGATATGCAATCAATTTTAATACCGACGAATTGGTTCATGTTGTTACAGAAATCAGAAATAATAAAAGAGAAAATATTTTTAACCCTATTAGGGTTATGAGTGAGGGTACGAAGAGTATTTATGCTCTTTCAATGTTGCAGGCATATACGTCTGAGGATGATACTCTTCCTTGCGTTATTATGATGGAGGATCCTGAAATTTATTTGCATCCACAGCTTCAAAAGGTTGCAAGTGAAATTTTATATAAGCTTTCTAAAAAGAATCAGGTATTTTTCTCAACTCAGTCACCTAATTTGATTTTCAACTTTTCTTCTAAGCAAATTAAGGAAATTGTTTTGGATGAAAATTATTGCACGACTGTTAGAGAAGATTCTAAGATCGATGCGATTTTGGATGACCTTGGATATTCTGCAAATGACCTTATGAATGTGAGTTTCGTCTTTATTGTTGAGGGTAAGCAGGACTTCAATCGCCTGCCGCTTTTGCTTGAAAAGTATTACTCTGAGATTTATGACGAAGAAGGAAATTTAAAGAGAATTTCAATTATTCCTGTAAATTCTTGTACGAATATTAAGACCTATGCGAATTTGAAATATATTAATAAGCTGTATTTAAAGGATCAATTTTTGATGATTCGAGATAGTGATGGAAAGAATCCGAAGTACTTAGTTAAGCAGCTTTGCAGCTACTATGGAAAGAGAGCACAACAGGATGAAGGAAATTTACCTAGGGTTGAGCCTAAGAATGTTTTGATTCTTAAGTATTATTCTTTTGAGAATTACTTCCTGGATCCAAAGGTTATGGCGCAAATTGGGGTAATTAGTCGTGAGCAGGATTTCTATACAACCCTGTATCATAAGTACAAGGATTATTTATATAAACTACCATCATTTAGGCGTTTGGTTAAGTCGAATGGCCTTAGAATCAGGTCACCACAGGATATTAAGGATAATATTGAAGATATAAAAATCTATGTGCGTGGACATAACCTCTATGATATTTTCTATGGAAGATATAGGGGAGATGAGGAACAGAGAATCTTAAAAGAGTACATAGATAAGGCACCGAGAGATACCTTTAAGGATATCTTCGATGCCATTGATTCATTCGTATATTTCGAGAATAGAAAAAAGGATTAAATAACCTTGCATTTTTTAGGGAGTCCCTTTTTACGGAAGATTTTTCTGTAGAGGGACTTCTTTTTGGTTGGTGTTTTTATTTTAGCTTTCTTTGAGACACCGTAAAATGCTTGTTTTCCAATTGTTCTACCCTTTAGTTTCGTCGTTTTAACAATCATCCTTCTTAGACTTGTGCAGTTGAAGAAGGCTCTTTTACCAATACTTGTTACGGTTTTTGGTATGATGATTTTCTTTACAGATGAGCCGAAGAAGGCGTCTTCGGATACCTCTGACACAGTGTAAGTTACCCCGTTGAGTGTTACTGTTTCAGGGATACTTATTGAATTTAAGGATGTGTCTGCATCTGAAAAACCAACAGTTTTCTTTGCCGAGTCTAGTACTGTGTAGGATGAACTTCCTGTATTGGAATTTGTTGGTGTAAAGCTTCTTCCTGCAGGAAGAGGTGTAGGCGATGCTGAGGTAGTGGTACGTGTGATAGATGAACCTGTTGCAGTTGTCCAAATATAGTATGATGACCGGGTGTTTGAAGCGTTTGTACTACTTGGATATGTAGTAGTTACAGGAATTAGTGAAGTGCTACCTGGATTAGTTGTTGCGTAAGGAGAATAAGTTTCATATGGGTAAACCTCGCCTCCTGGAGTACTTGTATAATAAGGATCATTTGTATAGTAAGGGTCATTTGTATCAGATGGACTAGCTGTATAATCTGGATTATTGGTCTCATATGGATCATATGGATTATTTGTTACTTCTGGAGTAGCAGTTGGTGTTGGAGTTGTTACTGCATCAGAACCAACTGTCAAAGCTAATGTTGCTGTAAGTCCATTGATTTCTGCCTTAATTTCAGTACTTCCTGAGGATACAGCTGATACAAGACCGTTTGAATCAACTGTCGCAACGCTTGTATCAGAGGATGACCATGTGACATCATCTAAAAGAACACAGCCTTTAACATCGTTACTATAGAGAGTTGGTGAATTTGAGGATGTTAAACTCAGGTCTGTATTTAGATAAAAGTTTGAAGTTGTGTCAGCCTGTAAGTATTCTTCACCATCTATATATATTGTTGTAACATTACTTGGACTAAACTCAAGTTTCTGGATATAGTTTCCAGCAGGAGATGAGTATGACGACATCGAACCTTGCGAACTTGAAAAGTCGCAGGCTACAGCACACCACCCATTAGTACAATTGTCTGGCATGAAACCTGCGACGCCGACATACTTGTAGGTTGGGCTGATTATTGATGTGTAGTGACCTGTTACTGCACTTGAATTCTGGTCTAACCAATCTTGCTTTTCCTCATAGAACTGACCCATTGCAGTTTTAAAAACTGATGAACCACCATAGTTCCATGCAATGTTTTCTGAACGAGAACCTGAAACCTGGAAAGCTGTAAAGCTTCTTTCTCCGTTTGGTCTTGTGTGGTTTCTTACTACGGAAGCCTCTGCTGCACGAATGGAACTGGTGTAATCAAGTGAATCTGACCATTGCAGAGGAGTATAGTCGGAAGACTTAAGCATTACAGATGGATTTGTGGGATCTGGTACATTCCCGGCATCATAGGCTTCTTTTCGGATTTTATTCATTTCCTCTAAGATTGCCGTAGAATCGTTTTCGTAATACTCGCCTTTTATTCCTACAAGAATGTAATCATCAGAATATGTACCATCTGAATTTGTGGTTCGAATTGTATCTCTAACCGTGTAATCAGAGTAATCTGCTGCGTTCGAAATCTTAGCATTTAAAGGGCTTAGAGAAACAACCATTGACAAGCTTAGGAAAAGTGCTTGAATTCTATTTGTTTTTCTATGTTTCAAAAGTGACTTGAATTGGTTTTTATGTCTCATAGCATCCCTCCGTTTAATCGAGTCCAAAGTACTTATCTATTCCATTTACCATTCCGCGGCAAAGTCTCATTTGATAGCCTTCCTTTTGCATCTTTTTATCCTCTGTAGGATTAGTCATGAAACCGACTTCCACAAGTGAAACTGGCATTTTGGCCCAGTTTGAACCACTTAAATCATCACGGCCATAAAGACCACGACTTACGGCGCCGGATTTTGCACATAATTCGGAAAGTAAACAGTCTGAGAGTTTTTTACTCTTTCCTGAAAGCTTACTAATATAAGGATTGTTTGTTGTTGGGTAAAGCGCGCTTGCACCTTTGGCAGCAGAAGATGAAGTGCCATCTGCATGAATTCTTACAAAGATATCTGCCTTTGCTTTGTTTGCAACCATTGCTCTTTCCTTGCAGCTGATTGCGATATCGTGGGTATTTCTTGTCATAATAACATTATATCCACGATTTTCAAGGATTTTCTTCATCTTTTTTGCAAGAGTAAGTGTGAGTTGATATTCCATTACTCCTGTAGCGACACCGCTTGTACCAACGGAATCCTTTGCTTTCATCGTTTTGCTTCCTGGTCCAATTGGCTCAGTTCCTGATGGCATCTTTGCTGAATGTCCTGGATCTAAGCAAATTAGATAATCAGAAGCTTCCTTCTTTTTAGGTTTATTAGTATTATTAGTTATTTTTGATTTAGTTGTTGTCGTCTTTTCATTAACTGAATTTGTAGTTTTTGCTGTTATATTTTCAAAATTAAAGGTTATTAAAACACTAAGTATTAATGAAATTATAACGAATAGTCGAGTTACATTGGTGTTAAAAATTTTATTCATGATTATTCTCCAAATCTAAAGTATGTATATGTCGTAATTTTAGCATTTTTATTGTGCTTTTACAAGGTAGAGTTAATTTATGTAGATTAAAAAAGATGATTGGATAAACAAAAAATTAACCAATCATCTTATGGGTATTTATTATTTGTTGTTATCTGAATTGTCATTTTTTGAGGATTTTTTTGAACCTAAATTAGTAAGGCCGGATAAAAAATTTTTTTTACCCATTAAACTTCCACAGTAAGGACACATTATGTTTCCTACATCTGGGTTAAAAGAGAATCTTTTTCCGCAGTTTTTACAACGTCTATATTCTGGAACTAAAGTCATAAAATCACCTCCGTTTAAATAGAAATAGAGTAAATTCATAATCATAGAATAATTGATCAGTTAGAACATGAACTAAAACTTGACGATAGAAGAACTGATTGCAAATGAATTATGAACTTACTCTATTTTAACACGCATGCGTTGAATAAATCAATCCACTCCCAAATTGTTTTTTTCGATAGCACCATATTTAATTATCGAATCCCATATCAACGTATGATTATTATATCTAATATTTCAAAAAATATGTTATGCTTAGGGCATAATTAAAAGAATAACTTTATTATTTACAATAAAAATATAAAATGGTAAAATATCTGATATTTGTTGTTTGGAGGAAAAAATGGAAAACGTGTTTTATTTAGGGTTTGAACCCACCTTTATGGAGTGGCTTCAAAATTTTATGAACCCTTTTGTTAAGACGCTTTTTGTCGGGATTACTAATTTTGGGGAATCATCTGTATTGATTGTAATACTTGGTTTTTTATATTGGTCATATGATAAAGAGTATGGAAAATTTGTTGGAACAAACATGGTGATAGGTGTTGTTGCTTGTGCGATGGCTAAAAATGCAGTCTGCAGAATTAGACCATATATGGCGCATGAAAATGTTCAATGTTTTAAGAAACCAGATTCTAGTGCGAAGCTTTATGATGTCAGTGGACAAGGATATTCATTTCCGAGTGGTCATTCGACGAATTCTGCTCTTGCGTATGGAAGTTTGTCTTTATATAAACCAGAGGTTAAGTGGTTAAGAGTTTGTGCAATCGTTGTTCCTCTTCTTGTTGGATTTAGCCGTATTATGGTTGGAGCACATTATCCTACCGATGTTTTGGCTGGTCTAGTATTTGGAACTATTATTCTATTCGTTGTTTCATATTTTCAGAAGAAACTTGAAAGAAAGTGGATTTTACATATTGTCATTGTGGCACTTTCTTTGCTGGGTGTTTTTTATTGCAATACAGATGAGTATTTTACAGGTCTTGGCATTATTATTGGATTCTTTGCAGCAATCAATTTTGAGGAAAAAGTTGTTAAATTTGAAAATCCAACTACTTGGCCGCAGAGAATTATAAGGCTTGTTTTGGGTATTATGATTTATTCCTTGCTTAATATGGTTTTAAAGAAGATTCTTCCAGGCGGGGGAGATGTTCTTGAGCATTGCATGAGAGTACTTAGATATGCAATTGATTTATTCGTTATGATTGGAATCTATCCGATGGTTTTCAAGGTTATGGATCGTCGGTAGATATATATTACGAGCGGTTCTTAGCATGAGTCGCAAGTAAAGTATTTTAAAAATTAAACATTATTTTAAGGAGGACAAAAGAATGGATGTTAAGGAAACAGTTGATCAGTTATTTGATAAGGTTAAGGGTGACAAGGATTTACAGAAGAAGTTTATGAGTAATCCTAAGGGAGCTATTGAGGAACTTGCTGGAGTTAAGATTCCAGATGAGCAGGTTGATGATGTTATCGAGATGATTCAGAAGAAAATCAAGAATGATACAGTTTCTGATGTTTTGGATAAGGTTAAGGACTTGTTCTAGTTTCTCGATGAATTAAGACTTGTTCTTATTTCTCGATGAATAAAGGTAAGGGGTGCAATATGTATAGTAAAAAGATGCTTGTTAGGCTTATCGTTTCGTGGGTACTTGTTCTTTCGTTTATTGTGGACGGAATTGCATTTAATGTAAGCTCCGCAGATGCAGGATTAAAGAAACCGAAGAAGGCTGTGATTAAGTCTGTTAAGGAAAATGATGAAGGAGAGGTGCTCGTTACCTTAAAGAATACTGGCGCTGATCAATATGTCATTTATCGTAGCGAAGTCGGAAGTAATGACTACAGTAAGATTGGTTATATTAATCTTGATTATGAAACATCTTATGTAGACGATAGTTGTGTGCCAGGAAAGTCTTATAATTATAAGGCTCGTGGAATGAATTTTTCTTATACGAAAAAGAAAACTAAGTCTAAGATGGGCAATTTTTCTGAGGAAGCACAAGTTAAGTATGAACTAAGGATTAATACTACAGCTGTTGATGAAAATACGATTCAGATTTCTTCTAATTTTTCAAGTAGCTTGAGCGTTAATAGTTGTATTCTTTATCGAAGTGATAATGAGAAGAGTGGCTTTTCTGCAATTGCTACTAAATCTTCGATTAGTGGCGGCTTTTCTTATAAGGATAATACGGCAGTTCTTGGTAAGAAGTACTATTATAAGATTAAGCTTTCTGTTATTTCTGATGAATATGCTTATGAAAAATGGGAGCTTGAAAAGGCCTATAATGATGAAGATTCAGATTCATCAAGTACAAGATATTATGTGCTTAATGGAAGAATTTATACGACTAATTCGTCAACTGCAACAGCGACACCAAGACCTACAAGTGCATATAGAATTGCATCTGGTAGTTCGGTTGCAAGTGGAGTGGCAGTTACAACTGCGCCTGCTGTGACGCTTGCGCCAACAGCGACACCAAAACCTACTAATCCATATGTGACAGAGATTGAATCAAATGTTAAGGTTGGAATGAGTGGTCCATCGAAAACTAAATTCAAGAAAATTAGCGTTGCTAAATTCAAGGTTCTTAAGTTTAAGTGGAACAAGGTTAATATTGCTGATGGCTATGAGATTTATAGATATGCAAATTCTGAATACGAAAAAGTTGCGACGATTTCATCGAATAAGACTTCTTATAAATTAAAGAATGTTGAACATGGTTCGAGTTATAACTATGTTGTTGCACCATATATCATGGTTAATGGAGAAAAGATTATAGGTCAATTTTCCAAATCAAAGGTTGGATTAATGAATTATTATTCTTGTGAGGCTGAAAGCTATACTGACAGGGCTATGAGAATCTTTGGTAAGAAAAAGAAAAAGGAAAGTTATGGTTCTGCTAGTAATGCAGCGTCACATATGACGAGCTTTTCAATTAGGGTTTGGGATTTTGCGAATGGTAAATCTGGTAGAAAGGTTACTAGAAGATTATCATTGACTATGAATAAGAAGATTGCACCTAGTGTGAAACGTATTTTTGAAGAAATTTATAAGGGAAAAGAAAAGTTTCCGATTTATTCAATTGGTGGATATTCTTATCGTTGGGGAGAACATGGACTTGGGCTTGCTATCGATATTAACCCTAATGAGAATTATGAAAAAACGGGAAAGAAGATTACTTGTGGAACCCTCTATCAGCCGGGCAAGAACCCTTACTCAATTCCGACTGATGGCGAGGTTGCTAAGATTATGAATAAGTATGGATTTACCCAGGGTCTCTGGGGAAATAAGGTCGATTATATGCACTTTTCTTACTTTGGTGGATAATTTTTAGCCGCTGGCGATAATTTTTAGTAGCTGGTGATTTATTTAGCCGGTGATTTATTTGGCCACTAATATCTTAGTCAAAGAGAAATGTGCTAATGATTAAAATGCGTTATGGGCGAGAAAAATTAACTTCTTGCCCATAAAACGCAATATGCTTGAGTTCTTGCTGCAAAATGGCAGGTTCTTAAAAGTTCTGCCAGTTCTTTTTTTGTATACCAGGCAGCCTCGATTTCTTCGAGTTCTGAATCACTTGGTTTAATTGTACCGCTTGCACGTCCTTCGATGCAGGCGTTTTTTTCATTTGAAAAGCCGATTGCTGAATAGCTCTCATGCCAAATATATTCGATAGAATCAAGGTGGAGACCGGTTTCCTCTCGAAGTTCTCTTTCTGCCGCGGTTTCAATGGTTTCACCTTCATCAATTAGTCCGGCAGGGAAGTTATATACCCACTCACCTGTTGCCATTCTATACTCTTTATTTAAGAGAATTCTTTCATCATTTTCATCGCGTAGAATTAGAACTACTGAATCAATTTTTGATGAATTTAAATCTTCATGTGTCTTAATATCAGGGTCTCTGCTTATAAGCTCATATACCTTTTCTTCGCCACTTTTAGTTTCATAAAGGGCGTCATAGCGAGTGATGAATTGTCCCTGGTGTATTTTATCAATCTTTACAAATTTCATAAGTTAAGTCCTTCCATATATCCAAACGTTTTTTATTGGAGTTTTAGTGTTGCCTCTAGTTACTTTGTTTAGAGTAACACAAATTTTAAAGATATGGAAGAGTTTTAATTTATGAAAATGACCAAACCAGACTTATTATTATAAATACAAGAATTTCTGATATAATCAAAATCCATTTTCTTTGGAAGGTCTTTTTTATGTCCTTTGTGTAGATAAATTGAATTATTCCATAGGATAGGAAGGTGAATAGGATTCCACCAAAATAAGCATATCCTGTGGCATCAAAACCTGCAAATTCATTGAAGAATAGGCATCCAATTAATCCTGCACAGATTGTTAATAGTGTGATAAAGAAGGACTCTGATTTCTTGAAGATTAGTGCCTCACCAGTTCTTTCAAGCTTCATATGCTTATAAGCTAAATAAGCAACAACAACTATCAAAATTGTGATTACAACATATGCAGGGAACCTAAATGGCAAAAACTGAATTGTTGGATTTTCCATTCGTCCAAAGTTTGGACTATGCTTAGTGTAGTATTCCACAAGTTCCTTTGGTTGGTAGATAAAATATCCATCATATACCTTAAATATTTGGAAGATAGGTGAAATAAATCCTATACGTTCAGGTAATTCTTCTACGAATTTTGCGAAAGGACTTTCACTTTCATATAAGTTATAAAAATCATATGACATTATTGAGTAGAAACCATTTAATATCAATGCAAATATTGGGAAGATGAAGTTTATTACGAACATCATACATATGCCTGTGAAGTTTGTGCCTGAGAGAATCATTGCTAATACACAACTTGAATATAGCATTACATAGAATACTATAACCGACAAGAATGCATAGAAAAAGAAGTAGTCAATCTTTATTCCTGGCATTGGAGCGACAAAGTGGCAGAGTATGAATGAGAGTAACCAAATTATTGCATATGGAATAACACCTTCTAATAATCCGCTTAGATATTTTGTTGTGAAAAGTTTTAAACGTGACTGTGGAAGGCTGTGATAAAAGTCTACCTTTGTTTTTGAGTGAAGATAGTTAAATTGGTTAAAGGCTTGTACTGCTGCAAAAATGAAGACTAGTACTGAACCGGCTGATAAGTAGCCAATTGCGCCCTCTCTGAAATCAAAAAAGGTATCCATTTTATATACTTCTTCCATATAGTCCAGGTTTGTTTTGTAGTCGCTGTATGAAATTAAAACGCTGACAAACATAAATAAAAACAAGAAGATGGAGTAAAGAACCACTAAAGGAATATTTAATTTAATATCCTTGAAAAAGCTCTTAGAAATTAATCGATTTGACATCGTAACCCACCTCCTTTGTTTTACTTATGAAGATTTCTTCAAGTGTGAGAGGAATTATCTCATAGAACACACAATTCTTCTCTTCAAAGGCTTTGTTGACTAATTCTTCATTGCCTTCGAGAGTAAGAGTAAGTAGTCTTCCTCTTGCTTCCTTATGAATGATTTTAATGCCTTCTGTTGTTTCGATTGACTCGAGGGTATCGTCTTCCTGAAGGACACACTGAACCTTATGAAGGTTGAATTTTAAGTTATCGAGTTCTTCTGAAAGAAGGATTCCACCTTTATGGAGAAGGCCGATATAGTCACATACATCTTCTAACTCTCTTAGGTTATGGGATGAAATAATGCAGGTTAGTCCGCGTTCTACCATATCGTTTGCGATTAAGCTTTTTACAGCGAAGCGCATTACTGGATCGAGACCATCAAAGGTTTCGTCACAGATAAGATATTTAGTGTTTGCTGAAAGACCAAGAAGCATTTGCACCTGTTTCTTCATACCCTTTGAGAAGGAGCGGATTTTTTTGTCTTTATCTAAACCGAAATCATCGAGTAATTTCAGATATCTGTCCATATCGAAGTTTGGATACTGTGTAGCATAGTACTTTCCGAGGAGAAGTGGAGTATAGTTTGACATGAAATACTGCTCCTCTGGGATTAAAAAGATGTTTTGTTTTACTGCCTCATTTTCAAAAACATCTTCGTTTTCAATTTGAATATTTCCGAAATCGCATTTATAGATTCCTGAAATCATTCGAATCAGAGTCGATTTTCCGGCGCCATTGGTTCCGATTAGACCGAAAACGCTTTTATCTCTGATAGTTATGCTTAGATCATCGACTGCTGTTACATCGTCAAATGCTTTGGTAACATGATTTATTTCTATCATAGCAACCTCCTTAGATTTAGATTTCTTTTCATTTCTTATTTTTCAATTAATTCAATCATTTTTTCTTTTGAAATTCCAATTTTTATGCCCTCATCTACGAGTTTAACAAAATCGGATGTCCAGTTTTTTTCTGTTTCCATTTTCTTGACATTTACATTTGAAACAAAGCTTCCCCTGCCTTTAATCGTAACAATCCAGCCTTCTCTTTCTAGTTCTGTGTAGGTGCGCTGAATTGTGTTTGGATTTACAGAAAGTTCACTTGCGAGTGAGCGAACCGATGGGAGAGGATCGCTTTCGTTAAAGACACCAAGAAGTATTAGTTCTTCAAGCTTGCTTTTTACCTGCTCATAAATCGGTCGCCTATCTTTATAGTCTAATAAAATCAGGGCCATAATGATCTCCTTTCTTAAGTTACTTACATAAGTGTACTATGTATCTTAATACAGTTATAACAGAAATTAATACAGTTGTCAATAGTTTTTCGTTTTTGCGGGATTTTTATTGAGAATAAAAGAACAAGGCCCGTAGGCCTTGTTCTGCCAGTAAAAAAAATAATAGGATTATGTAAACCATATAAATGAAAATTTCGATTTTATGCAGCCTTTACGCGGCCAACGAGTGCTTTCTTTTTCCACTTTCCTTGAACGAAACGGAAGGTGTTCATAAGCGCTGTGATTATCCAGGTTAAACCGTTTGTGTACCAAATTCCCCAAACGCCGATTCCTGGAATCATCATGAATAAGAGGGCGAAGCCGACACGTCCGACTACTTCTGCGACTCCGTTCATCATTGTGAAGGTTGTATCGCCAACTCCGTTTAACATTCCTCTCATTATATAGATTGCTCCGAGAGGAGTGTACATAAGGCTTGTGATCTTTAAGCCGGTTGAACCCATCTTGATAACTTCTGGTTCATTTACAAAGATTCCGATTACGCTTTCACCAAAGAGGAACATTATGGCAATCATAAAGATTCCAAATCCAAGGACTAAAAGTAGTGATTTCTTGCAACCTGATTTTACTCTGTTCATTTTTCCAGCACCTGCGTTTTGTCCTGCGAAGGTTGAAACGGCAGCGCCTAGGGAACTAAATGGCTGCTGAACGAGCTGTTCAACCCTTCCTGTTGCGGTGTAGGCTGCCATTACAGTTGCGCCGTAGTGGTTTACTACTGACTGAAGTGCCATACATGAAAATGCAATTAATGAGTTCTGAGCTGCGAGAGGAATTCCTATTTTGAAGGATTTCTTGAAAATCTCGCGGTCAAATTTTAGATGTCTTTTCTCTATGTGTAGGTACTCATTTTTACGATATCCATAAATAATTGAACCTATCATTGCAACAACCTGTGCAATTACTGTTGCGAGGGCAACACCGGTAACACCGAGTTTGAAAACTACTACAAAAAGTAAGTCAAGAACAATATTTGTGAGACAGGCAACCACGAGGAAAATCAGTGGTGTGCGAGAATCTCCAAGTGCTCTTAATATTGATGATACCATGTTGTAGGCTGCAACCAGGAAGATTGCGGAGTTACAAATAATCATATAGGTATGAGCGTATGCGAAGGTTTCCTTTGGTGTGTTCATTAAGATGAGAATAGGTTTTGAAAGGAAAACACCTACGAAGCTCATTACAATACCACTTATTAGGGTAATATAAATTGAGTTTGCAATTATTTTCTTTACCATTTCTTTTTTGCCGGCTCCGAAGTACTGTGAAATAAGGATTCCAATACCTGATGAAAGACCGAAGCAAAGTGAGAAGAAAAGGAAGTTAATTGCTCCGACACTACCAACAGCACCGAGTGCGTTGGAGTTAACGTATTTTCCAACTACGATTGAGTCTACCATGTTGTAGAACTGCTGGAAAATATTTCCGACAAGAAGTGGGAGGGTGAATTTAAGTAGTAAGCTTATTTCATTTCCCTTTGTCATATCAACAGAACCGCCAAATGAGCGCTTCTTTTTTTGGACTCTTTTTTGGTTAGAGGCTTTATTATTTTCATTATATGGTGTTACAGGGTTCTTTCTTTTTACGTTTAATGAAGTTGATTTCATAATGCGACCTCCTTTTTAGTATTTACAAAAGTAAGAATTGGACCCAAAACGGGTGTGGAAAAATTTTACTTTTGTGAAATGAATTATAGACAGATTCCCCAAATAATAATATAATTATTCTACTTAAAAATTGAACAAATCTATCAAAAGGAGATTTATATGAGGCTATATGAGGAAGGAAATATCCTAAAATCGCCTATTGAGGCATTTTATTACGATGCAAATAAATATGATTTTCCGATTGGTCAGCACTGGCATTATTATTCTGAAGTAATCTATGGAATTGAGGATACGACAGTGGTTGTATGCAACGATAAAGAATATGATGTCAAACCTAATCAATTGATTTTTGTGCCTCCAGAGACCATCCATTCGATGTTTTCGCGAGATGAAAAAAAACCTAAATATCTTGTTGTAAAGTTTGATGCAAATCGTGTATACTTGAGCGGCGGCTATATGCCACGCCTTAGTTCGATTTTCAGAGGCTTTAGAAAACCGATTGATGTGCCGATTCTGTTTTCGCAGGAGGATTTACCACGCTTTAATATGAGGGACAGCCTATATAGGCTTGTTGATGAGATTAACACAAAGAACTACGGATACGACTCATATATTAATTCAATTCTGCAAATGCTTATGCTTGAAATGTTTAGGAAATGGCATGATTTGGGGCTTCTGAATGATTTTGCTACATCAGAGGATACAGATGAATATTCATTTCATGATATTATTCCTTATATTGATGAGCATTCGGATGAAATCATTAAAATCGAAGATTTGGCGGATATGTGTGGAATGAGCTATTCTAACTTTGCGCGTCGTTTTAAGAGTGTCTATGGGCAGAGTTGTAAGGAATATATAGAATTTATCAAGCTTAGTCGTGTTGAGAAGTTCCTACTTTTTACCGATTATGATTTGACGCATATCAGCACAGAGACAGGCTTTTCGGACTGTAGCCATTTAATTAGGGTGTTTAAGAGAAAATATGGAATTACACCTAAGCAATATAAGAAGATTCATTTGCAGAAGGGAGAAGGAAAATGAAATTTAAAATCGACTCTAAGAGGATTGCCCTCTGTTTTATTGCAGTATTTGGGATGGGCTTCTTTCTGTCGTTTTTGATTCTATGCAATTTGGGTACAGACCCTGCAACTTTTATGAATAAGTCGATTTCAGCTAGGATTGGCATGAGTTTTGGGAACCTGCAGCTTATTGTCAATGCGATTATGCTTATTGGAGTGCTTATTTGGGACAGAAGCATGCTTGGCTTTGGTACAATCTTTAATATGGTATTAGTTGGCTATTATGCAGATTTTTGGGATATGGTTTGGGGAAAGGTTATTCCTAAATCGGCCTTTGTTGATCCAATTCCTAGGTGGAGTATATTTTTAGTATCGCTCTTTTTCTTTATTGTTAGTGTGGCGGTATATGTAAATTCGGATATGGGTGTTGCGCCTTATGATGCGCTACCGATTATCATTAATAAAAAGGTTATGGATAAGTTTCCTAAATTCCCAAGTTTTTTAGTTAGAATGCTTTGGGATGCTTTGGCAATCTGTATTGGTATCATTTTTGGACATATTCCTGTTGTTGGTGTAATTCTAATGGCTCTATTCCTTGGGCCTATTATATCGGCGGTTGGAAAGGTCCTTAATTCTATGTTTAACAAGGAAAAATCTGATGAATAATCTAGAATAATTATGGGGGTTTGGAAGTAAGAATTTGTTGACATAACCCATCTATATGGATTATAATTTATTAAGATTTCGTAAGAATTTCAAAAGAGAAGTTACTTTAAAATTTATAATAAATCAAGTAACCCTTAACAATCAAAATTTTAGGAGGTAAGGCAAAAATGGCATTTTTTGAGAACATCCCTGAGATTAAATTCGAGGGACCAGCAAGCAAGAATCCGCTTGCATTTAAGTATTATGACGCAAATCGCGTAATTATGGGGAAAACAATGGAGGAGCATCTTCCATTTGCAATGGCTTGGTGGCATAACCTTGGCGCAAATGGTGTAGATATGTTCGGTAGGGGAACAATTGATAAATCTTTTGGTGCTGAACCAGGAACAATGGAGCATGCTAAGGCTAAGGTTGATGCTGGTATCGAGTTCATGAAGAAACTTGGTATTAAGTATTACTGCTGGCATGATGTTGACCTCGTACCAGAGTGCGAAGAAGATATAAATGTAACAAACGCTCGTCTTGACGAGATTTCAGATTATATTTTAGAGAAGACAAAGGGAACTGATATTAAGTGTCTTTGGGGAACAGCTAATATGTTCGGAAACCCAAGATTCATGAATGGTGCAGGAAGCACAAACTCAGCTGATGTTTATTGCTTCGCAGCAGCTCAGGTTAAGAAAGCTCTCGATATCACAGTTAAACTTGGTGGTAGAGGTTATGTATTCTGGGGTGGTCGTGAAGGTTATGAAACTCTTCTTAACACAGATGTTAAGTTTGAGCAGGAAAACATCGCACAGCTCATGAAGATGGCAGTTGCTTATGGTAGAAGCATCGGATTTACAGGTGATTTCTATATCGAGCCTAAGCCAAAGGAGCCAATGACACATCAGTATGATTTCGATGCTGCTACAGCAATCGGATTCCTTCGTCAGTATGGTCTTGATAAGGACTTCAAGATGAACATCGAAGCTAACCATGCAACACTTGCTGGACATACATTTGAGCATGAGCTTCGTATCTCAGCAATGAACGGAATGCTTGGTTCAGTAGATGCTAACCAGGGTAATCCAATGCTTGGATGGGATACAGATGAGTTCCCATGTGATGTTTATTCTGCAACATTTGCTATGTATGAAGTTCTTAAGGCTGGTGGACTTACAGGTGGATTTAACTTTGACTCAAAGAACCGTCGTCCATCAAATACTTATGAGGATATGTTCCTCGCATTCATCCTTGGAATGGATACATTCGCTCAAGGTCTTATCAAAGCTGCTGAAATCATTGAAGATGGTAGACTCGATGAGTTCAAGAAAGAGCGTTACGCTAGCTTCAACGAAGGTCTTGGAGCAAAGGTTAGAGATGGTTCTGCTACACTTGAAGAGCTTGCAGCTGCAGCAGCAGACATGAAGGCTCCTGCAAATCCTGGATCAGGAAAGACAGAGTATCTCCAGAGCGTAGTTAATAATGTTCTTTTTAACGGAAATAAATAATAAATAATAAATAATAAATAGTTGTGATATAGACCCACAAAGATTTAAATTAATTTGAATTTATATATCTTGATATAAATTATGTCTTTATTACTTAATTCCTTAATTAAAGCTGGTGTGAGCGATTGCACCAGCTTTAAGTTTTGGATAAGTTCATAGTTTTAGTGATGTTTATTGCGATAGTAAACATTTTGTCTAAGTAACAGTAGTTAATTATAGGATATGAGCGGGAAACAATAATCATTACGGTATGTAGTGATTTAAATAGTAAAAGGTGAAATATGGAGATAGATTATAGTTATATTACAACGTTGGTTGTTGATAATGAGCCGGCAGCAGTGAGGGGACTGAAGAGGACAATCGAGAAGTTGTATCCAAATATGACTGTACTTACAGCCAAGGGGAGCGAGGAAGCTCTGAATATTTTTCGAGAAAATGATGTACAAATTGTCTTAACAGATATCGAAATGCCTAAATTTAGTGGAATTGAACTGGCCCAGAAAATTAAACTTGAAAAATCGGATGTTAATATTATTTATGTGACTGCATATAGTCAATATGCTTTAAAAGCGTTCGAAAGTCGTGCAAGTGGATATATTTTGAAGCCTGCAACTGATGAAATGATTATGAAGGAATTCAATAATTTAAGATATCCTGTCGATTTGAGAAAAAATAATACTGATATTTTCATTAAGTGCTTTGGAAAATTTGAGATTTTCTATAAGGGTGAGCCTATTATTTTTGAAAGAAGGGCTGCTCTTGAGGTTTTAGCATATCTTGTTAGTTTAAATGGTTCCCCCGCAAATACCAATGAGCTCTGTGATGCACTTTGGGAAGATAATTATGAAATTTCAGACAAAAAAGCGTATTTAAGAATTATTATGACAGCTCTTAAGAAAACGCTTAATAAATATAAGATTTCAGATATTTTTATTAAGAAGCAAAATTATTTTGCAATTGATAAAACAAAGGTTGATTGCGATTATTTTGATTTCATGGAAGGTAAAATTTATGCTGTAAATGCGTATAAAGGGGAGTTTATGACGCAGTACAGCTGGGCTGAGATGAAAATATGGCAGTTAAATAATTATATTGAAAATTAATTTAATTTTGATAAAATATATATAGTATCCAATTATTACAAATATTTGTAACTGTTTTGTAATGTTGGGTATGTTATAATGCCTCTGCATTGAGTGAAAACTCAGTGTAGTAAATTCTTTTTGTACTCCCTATTTTACAGAAAGAATTTGTAATTTCATACTTTCCCAACTAGCAGGCGACGATTCCCATCCGAGCCTGCTTTTTTTATGCGTCGGTGACAATGGATAGAGGGGGTTGGGCGCGCCTGTTTAGGGGTGAGAGGTGTCGACACAGATGGATGGGTTTGGGCGCGCCCAATTTAGGTTGTGTTAGCTTGCCTCCACACAAACAAATGGTTTCGAAGACAAGCTCGCGCACAGGTTTGGTGCCCTCGCGTTTCTAAACTCTCACATCATCTTCGACTCGTGAATCGTTAAGAAACGAGACCAAACATGGTCTCGAAACCAATATGTTATGTGTGTCGGCAACGCAGATGGATGAGTTTGGGCGCGCCCAATTTAGGTTGTGAGGTGCCGACACAGTTGGCAGGCGGGCGCCAATGAAGTGGATTTAACATGGATGAAGCTTTGCTCAGCGTGGATTTGGAGGGAAAAGCATAGGACTTGCTTGATTTTAGGGGTTTTCTATGCTTTTGAAGAAGAATTGATGGGCTTGAAAATGGTTGTGAGCTTAAAAAAGCATAGGACATGCTTGATTTTGGGGGTTTTCTATGCTTTTGAAGAAGAATTGGTGGGTTTGAAAATGGTTGTGAGCTGAAAAAAGCATAGGACTTGCCAGATTTTAGGGGTTTTCTATGCTTTTAAAGAAGAATTGATGGGTTTAAAAATGAATTTGAGATGAAAAAAGCATAGGACCTGCCAGATTTTGGGGAGGTTCTATGCTTTTGAAGAAGAATTGATGGAAATCATCACTTTAGTTTGATGATTTCCTCGATTTGTATTTCCCTGTATTGCCCAGTTGGGAGGGATGAGTCCAAGGTGAGATTACCCATTGAGATGCGCTTTAGAAAGCACACTGGTTTGTTTATTTTTTGGAACATACGTTTCACTTGATGAAATTTTCCTTCTTGTATGGTTATATGAATTTCTGAGTAGAGGCTGGTATCCTTTGATGGTTCTCCATTGCCGATGTTTTCTAACTTTTTATCTGAGAGAGCAGTTAGAATTTCTGCGGCTGTGCCAACTCTTATGATTTCTAGTTTGGCTGGCTTTACAATTTCTTCTTCGTGAGAGAGCGTTTCCCCTTTTGAATTCTTTGTAGTTTTTCCAATGTCCATTGGGTTTGAAAAGATTTCAATGTCTTCTTTTGTTACTTTTCCTGATACGACAGCATAATAAGTTTTATCTACATGTTTTTTTGGTGAGAGGAGGCTATGTGAGAGTTCTCCATCATCTGTTATTAGTAGAAGGCCCTCGGTGTCGATATCTAGGCGGCCGACAGGAAATAGATTTCTTTTTTTCAAGTCGGAGAGGTCGTGAGAGGTTGCGAGGGAATCTGCGGTTGCCGCATTGACCTTTGCGAGGGATGCTGCGTTGGCATCAGCAAGAGGGATTGCGTTGGCATCAGCAAGAGAGGTTGCGCTGGCATTAGTGGTTGTTGCGCTGGCATCTTTGAGGGCATCTGCATTTGTAGCGTTTTCGTAGAGGACATCTAGGACAGTTTTGTGGAAGTTATCTTCTGTTGCTGAGACTACACCCTGTGGCTTATTTAACATGAAGTATCTAAATTTTTGACGTTTTGAAATAGGCATAGAATTTACGGATACTTCTGATTTGTTTTCATCAAATTTTGTGTTTGGATCCTTTATAATTTCATTGTCTATTTTTACTTTTCCTGTTTTTATTATCTTCTTAACTTCACTACGGGTTCCGATGCCTGCATCTGCTAAATACTTATCTAATCTTACCAAAACAACCTCCACTTTTTACCAATTTATTTGAATAATCTGTCATAAAAAACTATCATAAAAAAACTGTCATAAAAAAACTGTCATAAAAAACTATCATAAAAAAACTGAGTTATTAGATTTTTTCTATTTCGAATGGTACTTTAAACTACGTACTTTGTCAAATTTTGTTCTATTGACTATCGTAATTTTATGGTCTATTCTTTTTGTTGATGCTTTAAGATTTTTACCGAAAAGGAGGGGCCATGCTTAATATAAATATTTCTGTTCGTAATTTGGTTGAATTTGTTTGCCGTAGTGGCTCCTATGACCGTTCTTCTGATTATCTACGTGATCCGAATGTGCTTCAAGAGGGAATTCGCGCACATAAGGCTTTTCAAAAGATGCAAGGTCCTACTTATGAGAGTGAGGTGTCACTTGAATTTCGGAAGGAATACTCATATCAGGAATTCTTGAATAAGAATTTGGGGGATAATATTCCCGATATTGGGATTTCACTTTTTGGTAGGGCGGATGGAATTTTTGATGCTAATGCCATGGATTTTTCGCCGGAGTTGGTTCTTTTTGAGGAAGATAATAGGTTGATTGAGGAGAGGTTTATTCAGGCTTCTTCGGATACAAAACCTAAGAATAAGATTATTGATGAGATTAAGTCTTCATATAGAAATATTAACAAGATGACGGAGCCGGATAAGACTCATCTTGCTCAGGCGCAGTGCTATGCGTATATTTATGCGGCACAAAATCACCTTGATTGGATCGGTGTCCGCATGGTCTACATTCAGTTGGGGACAAAAAGAAAGAAAAACTTTTTTTATTCATATAGTTTTGAGGAGATTGAGAAGATTGTTTTGGGGATGGTTGATACATATGCCAAGTGGTGCTATATGCAGATTGAGCACCTTATTAAGAGAAATCTTTTTATTGAAGAAATGGAGTTTCCTTTTCCTTATCGCGAAGGTCAGAGGGAGCTTTGTAATGATGTCTATTTGACTATTAGTCGTGAAAAAAGGCTGTTTTTGGAGGCTCCTACTGGTACTGGTAAGACAATTGCTAATTTGTTTCCTGCGATTTATTCGCTTGGCAAACTTCTTGCTACTAGGATTTTTTATTTGACTGCTAAGAACATTACACAGACTGTGCCGATTGAGACGATGCAGCTTTTGTCGAAGCGGAGTGGATTTGTTAAAGTAGCTGAGGAAGTAGACATTGAAGAGGATTTGCGTGAAGAAAATGATTCATCAATAGATGAGAAGGATTCCAAAGATGAGAAGGATTCTCCAAATGAGAAGAATTCCGATGAAATAGATTCAATCAATGATTCGGGCGATGACGAGGATCTCGTCCCTCTTACTACGGTCGTGATTAATGCTAGAGAGAAGAGCTGCATTTCTAGTGAGGTTTCTTGCACACCTGAAGACTGTGTTTATGCGGCTTCGCACTTTGATAATATTAATAATGCTTTGTGGGATTTGTTGCATGAAGAATCACTGATTACGCAGGAAGTCATAAAGACGTATGCAGAGAAATATAAGGTTTGTCCTTATTTGCTTTCTAAGGAGGCTGCATATTTTGGGGATATTATTATCTGCGATGTGAATTATGTTTTTGCACCTGATGTGCAACTTAGCGGATTCTTTAGCCCAGCTTCGGCAGAATCCAAGGATATTTTTGATGTGACTACTGATTATTTGCGTGCAAATCAAGGGGTTTCTAAGGCGGAGAATGACGGACGTTTTATATTCTTGATTGACGAGGCTCATAATATGGTTTCGAGAGCCAGGAATATTTTTACCACAGAGATCTCTTTAAAGAATACTATTGAGTTTAAGCTTATGCTTTCTGAGTTTGCGAAGCGTAAGGGCTTTTCAAAGTTGGTTATTAATAATATTGATGAGCTTTTAAAGGATGTTAAGAGTTCTATTGAGGTACTTGAGGGATTTAGAGATTTAAATGACTTTAGTTACCATAAAACATATAGGCTTTCAAAGGGTGATGTTGAGGCGCTAAATGGGAATTTACAGTCTGTTAGGGTGAGGTTAGAGCAGCTCCTTTCTAAGAGACCGTTTAGAGAAAAGCTTGCCGTATCAAGTAAAAATGAGGATTTTATCGAGTACTATTTTAATCTGATTAAGTGTACGGAGTATATTGTTTTTAACCAAGAAAATTATATGGATTATGCGATGATGGTTCCTAAGGATGATATGATTGTTAGGCTTGATTGCATTGAACCTAAGGAGATTTTAGAGCAGTATTTGAAGCTTGCTCGTTCAACAGTTTTCTTTTCGGCGACGCTTCGTCCGGTTAATTATTTTAAGGAACAACTTGCTGGAAGAGAAGATGATTACTGTGTTTATGCGCCTTCGGTTTTTGATAAGTCCCATAGACGTGTTTTGGTTGGAAATGATGTGAGTAGCAAATATAAAAATCGAAATGATGCCGAATATGAGAAGATTTGCGATTATATTTGTTCGGCGGTTGAAGAGAAGGTTGGAAATTATATGGTTTTCTTCCCTTCATATCAATTTCTTTCGGATGTGCTAGAGCACTTAGTTGACCGATTTGAGTCATATGAGATGGGAGAGGTGTCAAGTGAATTAGAGGGTGACTTGGAGAAA
>JAILNN010000226.1 GCA_024691565.1 Lachnospiraceae bacterium
TCGTAGAAGCAGGGGCGTGAGACATTTCGAGAACCGGTTATGGAAGACAGTAGCATTTTATGAGGATGCGCTGTACAGCGGTGAGATTACTTATTACGAAGGCGGTGCCTTAAAAATTGAATATGTTTTTTCTATAGGGGGGCGATCATATGTTTTGTGGTTGCCCTCTTTTGTTGTGTGAATTTTGGGGGATGGTTAGATAAAATTGCAATTTTGGGTTTTTATCTAATCAAAGACATGACTCAAACCATGATCAAGCTAAATCTCAGCCTGGAAGGTTAGATAAAATTACAGGAGAATTGTGTGTTTTCAGATAAAATCTCAATTTTTAACTTTTTATATGACCTCAACTTGGATTTTTAGCTTGAATTTTCAAAATTTAAATTGAAAAAATCGCTGTTGGTCAGATAAAATCTCAATTTTTAACTTTTTATATGACCTCAACTTGGATTTTTAGCTTGAATTTTGAAGATTTTGTTCAAATCTGGAGAAAATGGTCAGATAAAATTGCAATTTTTGAATTTTTATATGACATCAGAGGTTTTTTGTGGTCAATACTAATAATTTCCGCCGGAAATTAGAAAGATTTAACAAAAGAAAGACATAACAAAAGAAAGGTCTGATAAAACAAAGACTTGACCTAAAAAAATGCTAGGTCCTAGTTTCACATTTCTGTGACACCAAAACCTAGCATTTAGTAAATTTAATTCCAAATCAATTTTTTAGACTACATTAGCTATTGAGTTAAAATTAGTCTAACTTATTTAGTCTAACTTATTTAGCCTAACTTATTTAGTCTATCTTATTTAGTCTTCATTATCATCCTGTCTTAATTGTTTGATTCAATTAGTCTACATTTAACTCTTCGAATGGTCCCTGCTTCATTGCACGTACCTTTGATGAAAGACCGAAGAGATTGATGAATCCTTCTGCATCCTTGTGGTTGTAAAGTTCACCAGTTGTGAATGATGCGATTGATTCGCTGTAGATTGAGTATGGAGATGTCTCACCAAGTTTGATGATGTTTCCTTTGTAAAGTTTGAACTTAACTTCTCCTGATACTTTCTTCTGTGTTGAATCGATGAATGCTGAAAGTGCTTCACGAACAGGTGTGAACCATTTTCCTTCATAAACAACATCTGCGAACTTGTTTCCAAGGTCTTTCTTTAATGTGTATGTTTCTCTATCGAGGATGAGTTCTTCAAGCTGTTGATGAGCTTCGTAAAGAATTGTTCCACCTGGTGTTTCATAAACGCCACGTGACTTCATTCCTACAACTCTGTTTTCTACGATGTCTACGATTCCGATACCATTCTTTCCGCCGAGTCTGTTTAATTCGCGGATGATATCTGAAACCTTCATTTCCTTGCCGTTAACTGACTTTGGAACACCTGCTTCAAATGTGATTGAAACGATATCTCCTTCTTCTGGAGCTTTCTCTGGAGTTACACCTAAAACTAAGAGGTGATCATAGTTTGGTGCGCAAGCTGGATCTTCAAGCTCGAGACCTTCATGGCTGATGTGCCAGAGGTTACGATCACGACTGTAGCTTGAATCTGCTGAGAATGGAAGATCAATTCCGTGAGCACGACAATATTCAATTTCTGATTCACGTGAATCCATTGTCCACTTTGGATCACGCCAAGCAGCGATAATCTTTAAATCAGGAGCGAGAGCCTTGATTCCAAGTTCGAAACGAACCTGATCATTTCCCTTTCCTGTGGCTCCATGACAAATTGCTGTAGCACCTTCTTTACGTGCGATTTCAACAAGTCTTTTAGCAATCAAAGGACGAGCCATTGATGTACCAAGTAAATATTTATTTTCATAAACTGCATGTGCTTTTACACAAGGAACAACATAGTCATCGCAGAATTCATCTACAACGTCTTCGATATAGAGCTTGCTTGCTCCACAACTGATTGCACGTTCCTCGAGTCCGTCAAGTTCGCTTTCCTGACCAACATCAATACATACGCAGATAACTTCATAATTATAATTTTCCTTTAACCATGGAATAATGGCTGTGGTGTCAAGACCACCTGAATAAGCAAGTATAACTTTTTCGCTCATAAAATCCTCCATTCTGCGAGCTTACGATATTTGTGAAATCTTCATAAAGTCTTTGTTTTGACAATTGAGTTTGTAGGTGTGCTCGCTGACACCCTACAAAACTAAAGTATAATATTTTA
>JAILNN010000257.1 GCA_024691565.1 Lachnospiraceae bacterium
TCTTTGCTGTCATCTGTAAGTGTTACATATGCCTTCTTAGTCTTAGCTGTCTTTCCTTCAACTCTACCACGACGGCGAGTCTTTCCAGCAGCGTTGAGTGTGTTAACCTTAGAAACCTTAACACCATCAAACATCTTCTCAACAGCTTCCTTTATCTGAATCTTGTTAGCTAAAGGATTTACAAGGAAAACGTAGCACTTGTTTTCGTTCTGCGCCATTGACTTCTCAGTAATAACTGGTTTAAGTATAACGTCATAATATTTTAAATCTGCCATTATGCATACGCCTCCTCAATCTTTGCTACAGCATCTTTTGCAATGATAACTGTATCATATTTTAAAATGTCATAAACATTAAGTTCGTCTGTAGAAATTGTTCTAACATCAGCGATGTTTCTAGCTGAAAGAGCAACCTTAGCATTTTCTTCCTTACGAGCTTCAATTGCATTAACGATTTCCTGAACCTGATCAAGTGACTCAGCACCGTTTGAAAGAACATTTCTCTCTTCCTTGCTCATTCCTTCAAGAATGATAAGAGCCTTATGTGTCTTAACGATATCGTTAGCCTTTAAAGCATTAACCATGTTTGCAACATTCTTTGTCTTAATCTCATCGAACTTGATAGAATCAAGAACAACAAGCTTTTCCTCATTTACTCTAGAAGAAAGTGCAGACTTAATAGCTCCTGCCTTTTCCTTCTTGTTCATCTTAAATGAATAGTCGCGAGGTGTTGGAGCAAATACAACTCCACCGCCTGTCCACTGTGGAGATCTTGTAGAACCCTGTCTAGCATTACCAGTTCCCTTCTGTCTCCAAGGCTTCTTTCCACCGCCAGATACTTCTGAACGAGTCTTAGCCTTCTGTGTACCCTGACGCTTGTTAGCAAGCTGAAGAACAACTGCTTTATGCATCAAGTTCTCATTTACATTAGCAGCGAATACAGAATCATTTAATTCGATCTTTTCAACTTCGCTACCTTCGATATTGTAAACAGATACGTTAGCCATCTGTATGAATCCTCCTTTCTGAAAAGAATCAAGCCTGTGCCTTAACTGCTTCTTTAATAACAACTAAGGACTTCTTTGCTCCAGGAACTGCACCCTTAACAAGGATTAAGTTCTTTTCTGCATCAACACTTACAATTTCAAGGTTCTGAATTGTACGTGTAACCTGTCCCATGTGACCAGCCATCTTCTTTCCCTTGAACACCTTGCTAGGATCAGAACATGCACTGTTTGAACCAGCATGTCTATGATACTTAGAACCGTGTCCCATAGGTCCTCTGTGAAGACCATGTCTCTTGATGGCACCCTGGAAACCTTTACCTTTGGTAACGCCACTTGCATCAATCTTATCACCAGCAGCAAAAATGTCTGCCTTGATTTCCTGACCAAGCTCATACTCGCTTGCGTTATCAAACTTGAATTCCTTCAGATATCTCTTGCCAGTTTCAACACCAGCTTTCTTAAAATGTCCCTGCTGTGCTTTATTAACACCGTGGGCTCTTGCAACAACCTTGTTGCCTGCTGAATCCTTAGTTGTAACCTTGTCCTTCTTATCAACAAAGCCAACCTGAACAGCGCTATAACCGTCTACTTCATCAGTCTTTATCTGTGTTACATAACAAGGACCAGCCTGAAGGACAGTTACTGGAGTAAGAACTCCCTTTTCGTCGAAGATTTGAGTCATTCCAACCTTCGTAGCTAAAATAGCTTTCTTCATTGTAGGTTTTCCTCCTATAAAATTTATTAGAGATTGCAAAGCTTCCAGTCTCGAAATTGCATCTAATATTTCGAAAATCTATCGCTTACACATTCTCATGTAGCGGATTTCGTGGATAACGATACCGTTTAGACTTTCTCACCTTACACTTATCTGTGGAACAAGGTGGATACCAAACTCGTCAGCGCCCTGAAATCATACATTCTTGGTTTGGATTAAGAATAAAAACTTTAGAAACTTCTTTATTATATGTCTCTATTCTTATTTCTTGATGTTTTTGATGCTTACCTGAACGCCTGATGGAACTTCCATCTTCTGTAATGCATCAACAGTCTTCTGATTAGGAGCAAGAACATCGATAAGTCTCTTATGTGTTCTCTGCTCGAACTGCTCTCTAGAATCCTTATATTTGTGAACAGCACGGAGAATAGTAACAACTTCCTTCTTAGTTGGAAGAGGTACAGGACCAGATACCTTAGATCCGTTTCTCTTAAGTGTGTCTACAATCTTCTGAGCTGCATGATCAATCTGATTATGATCATAAGCCTTAAGAGTGATTCTCATTACATTATTAGCCATAAAAAAAGCCGCCTCCTTTTCGCACTTTTTGCAGATTATCCTGCATAATTTTTAAAGCGCAACAAGTGGTGACTGTACACTCATCCGGGTGTGTCCATTTTTCTCAAATTTTAAAAGTCCGTATTCTTCCAGACAAACCTTATTTCAAGGCTCATCAAAGCGGACCCTCAATCAGATTCAAATTCAATCAAAAACGCACATCCGTATTATCTGCTCAAAACGGCAGAAACCTAAGTTACAACGGTTTGAAAACCGTATGTGGTACAGTGACTTGTCGCCAGTTTGCAACTTGACATTCGCTCCACGTAAAAACCCAAGGTATGTTACCACGCCTTAGCAACCTCACGTATCATCGCTATCATGCCACAGCAACGACAATTATACTACGGTTCTTTTCATAATGCAAGAAGAAATTTTATTTTTTTTCTTTCGAAATTATGAAGAAATTTCAAACTAATTGTGTAAATTTCTTGAAAAACAACTAATTATAAACTATAATTCTTTCATATATATAATTGAATTTTAAATAAAAAGGAAATGACAATGGATAAGATAAAGATAATTTCACTAGTTTCGAAATCAACTCGAAACATAGTTTGCCTCATAGAGTATGGCAACTCAAACTCCCCAGTAATTTTAAAAATAGAAAGTAATTATAAATTAAATATATATGAGAAGTTAAAAGAGATGGATGACTCACATATTCCATCTATAATAGAAATGAGTGAAATCGAGAAGGGTTCACTCGCAAACTATATTGATCCTTTCGACAACGCTGAATTTGCTGAATGGATTGAGCAGCTCTCAATTACCAATGACAAGAAACTACTTATATTAATAGAGGAATATGTCGATGGAATTCCAATCGATGACTATGTAGTTAAAAATGGATTACAAGAAGAAGCTGTTGTAAATCTTATGTTAGAACTTCTCCAAACAATAAATAAGCTTCATCAAATGTCACCTGCAATCATTCATAGAGATTTAAAACCAGATAATATTTTGGTAAATAAGTCTGGTGATTTAAAAATTGTTGATTTCGATATTTCAAGAGAGACGACATCTCAAAATGAATCATTAGATAAAACCAGCGATACAACTAAGTTTGTAACAAAGGAATATGCACCACCTGAACAATTTGGATTTTCAGAGACAGATCCACGAAGTGATATCTACACAATAGGTATTCTTTTATATGAGCTTTTATATAAGAAGAAATACCCAAAAAATTCTGCTCTAAAGGGTAATGTAGACATCTTCGCCTCAAAGGCAACTGTCCATCCAGAGCTCGTTCGAATAATCAGGAAGTGCACAAACTTCTCACCAGATAATCGTTATAAAAACGTAGACGAACTTACAAAGAGTCTAAAGAAGTATAAGCAAAAGAATATTTACAGGGTTATGCTCTACTCAGCAATTGCCTTGATTGTTGTTGTTTTAGTTGCATTTGCCCCAAAACTAATAGGTACTAAAGATAAGGATGAAACTGTCGGCGACACTACTGCTGTTTATAATTCAGATCCGACTTCTAGCTCAAGCAGCGAATCTGATGCAACCTCAAGTAGCGAATCTTCAGAAGTATCTTTAGACTCAATCGACGATACTGATAAAACTAATATCTTTCTTGACTTATTTAACTTGAAGACTCAAAAAGCTGAAAATATCACAATGTATTACTATACAAAAGATCCAAGCATCACTCCAATACAGCTTGCTTCTTCATACCTTAAAAATTGTGACATTCAGAATATAAGAATCAGCGACACAACAATGAATAGCACAAGCCTAATCGACACAAAATATATTACTCATGATAAGGAAAATGGCATTGTGTCTATTGCACAGGAATATGTTGAAACACTTGATACAGATGTTTCTTATAAGATTGTATTCGACACAGGTGAAACCTTAGTATCTATATATTTAAAGGCCGTTACATCCCTTGATAAGGTTTCTGATTTCGGCTCCCAGTATTACTATCACTGTGCATCTTTCGAATATTTAAAGAGCGACCCAATGGATATTAAGGGTGTCCTCGGAAATATGTTCGGAAGAAAAATCAAAAAAATTACCATCTATGAGACTGGTAAGAAACTTTCAGACGATTTATATGAGTATGATCCAGAAAACTCAACACTCACTTTCCGCAAGGCTTTCTTTGAAAACTTCAAAGATGGAGAATATGCAAACCTTAAGATTTTTTGTACAAAGAATAAAAAGCTCACCTATGATGACCCATTAATACACACTTTCATCGTAAGAAATGAGCCATATGAAAACCCTCTCATGGAGAAGAGAAGCTACACAGTATCTGAGAATTCCAAAAAAATCAAACTTGAGGTTGATTGGAATGATGGTTGGAAAAAACTCCAGGGAATCTATGCAACTGAAAAGTACTACGATAATATCAAGCCAAAGTACTACTCCATAGATAAATCTGGAATTACATTAAGTAAAAAATACATTAAGGATTTATATAAAACTAACGGTAAAGGTGTTTACACATATATTCTCGAATTTGGTGATATTTCAATCAAATTTGAAATAACTTTAGCGTAAAATTAATTACACAAAAAATAATTGGGAGCTTAAAGGAGGAATTACTTATGGGGAGCGCTTCTACAGAACAGTTAGAACATGAAATTGAACAGGCAGATCAAGTCAACGACTTTATAGTCAATATCGAAGATAATAAGCAAGAATATACATTGGCAGAATATCTCGATATCCTTTTAACAAAATATAATTTAAAGAAAAAAGATGTAATAACTGCATCAAATATCGATATGGTATACGGCTACCAGATTTTTCAGGGCAGAAAAAATCCAACTCGAGATATCCTACTTTCTCTATGTGTTGGCTTTGGACTAGATGTTAATGACGCACGCCACTTACTTTACTACGGAAACGCTGGCACCCTCTATCCAAGGAATAAAAGAGATGCATACATCATGTTTGCATTAAACAAAAAGATGAATATCTTAGATTTAAACAAATTACTATATGATATGGGCGAGGAAACTCTCTAAATAGTTATTTTGATTATGAGAAAACCCTCTAATGCTTAGATAGAACAGGTAGCGAGATGGTCTTGTCTTTTGATACAGGAGGTGAAAATTCATGGTGTCTTTTTCTAATTCTTCTAATAAGAAAAACAAAAATAATCCACTTGAATTTTTCAAATCTTTTTTCAAAACACAAATATCAAAAAAGAAACTCCTCAAAGCTCAGGCGCATCTCCCAAACCTGGGAAGAATTGAACTAGGCAACAAAATATGTAATTGCATGGTTTGCCAAGGAATAACTCTAACTCCAGACTATATTCTAATTACCGCCTATTGCGGAATTAATAAATATAAATCTCAATTAAAATTACACAAAATTCATTTAATAAATCAAATCAATCTAAAATTAGTAGATGATGAACCAGTTCATAATTCCTGCATCTTTGTATATTCAAGAAAAGGAATCCGTCCAAGACACATAGCAACCCTTGGTTTAAGCGATATAAACCATGTCGGCGGCATATCGTATGATGGGGAATCTATCTGGATAGCAAAAAGTGGCAACAAAGGATTAAGCCAAATTTCTATTTCGAACCTAGAATCATCAATCGAAAAAGCCATAAATTCAAAGAATAATTTTACAAAAATAAGTTATGATAATGAACTGCTAGACTGCGGCTTCCGTGCAGGTTTTGTGACAAACTACGGAGGTCTTGTTTGGGTGGGATTTTACTCAGCCTCAGTAGCAGATGACTTCCCATATGGAATTTTAAAGGGGTTTCGCGT
>JAILNN010000259.1 GCA_024691565.1 Lachnospiraceae bacterium
TCCTCATGTGTTTCAACATCGATATCTATTTCGTCTGAAGGCTTTTCCGGAATCTATCCGATCATCTTTTATTTCCATATGCCTATACCGTACTCAACCGATTTAACAGATCTGTTACCATCCCAGGATCTTCCAGTAATGTAATGCCAAAGCACTTCTTCCCTGCATCCTTTATGGATGCACCTATGTGATAAGCAGTTTTTCCATCAAGGATGATGAATCTGTCGTGGAATACCTGCGTCTTCATTACCGTCAGCGTTGGATACTGTGCATTGAAATTTGCGGCATCTGTATTAGTCAGCCTTGCACTCGCATATGTAAAAATCTTCACGTCAACGCCGGTATTCTTCTTTGCCAGAATGTTCAGCGTATCTACATCAACATATCCGTCAATCAGGATTATTTCTTTCTGAGCCTTCTGGATAATAGATGTAATCAGGCTGAAGGCATCATAGATCTGACCATCAAAGAATATCTTCTGCTCCGATTCTGCATGATCTTCAATATACTGGAACACCTTATCAAACCCATATAATGCAGCAAGATCATGATCCAGCATGACCTGTTTTCCTCTGATCGTATAAATCAGTCGCCCAATATCCTTCGTCTGGATAATTACAGGAACAATTTCAGTTTTTTCCTTTGTGTTTGTCATATGTAAATCCTTTCTGTGAAATCACATTTTGTGATTTCACGAAGATTATCTATCTCGTTTCTCATATACAAGCGTCACATCATACCCCAAGGCTTCCATCATTGCTAAAAATGTTTTGTTGACTACATTTTCATTTTTCCGTATGAGTCGGTTCACATATGAAGGGGTTATACTGATTTCCTTTGCCAATTCTGCTTGTATCTTTTCATTTCCTCCAAATATCGCATATTTACAATCTGTACTTAATAATATATCATTATTATATAATTTTTTTTAAAAATCGTAAACCTTTGTAACACATTTGTTATAGAAAGTGTTATATACTATCAACATCTTAAAAATAGCAGCGCATATAGGGAGGATAAAAACCATGCCAAAAAATTATGAATTTAAAGAGTTAAACATTTATGACAAGCTTGTAGAAAGTAAGAATAACAATGATGTAAAAACAACTGTTTCCTTGCTAATTGATGCATATAGAAAGTATTTTACAATTAGAACAAACTCTAGTGATGTAGATGAAATTCAGGCTGCAGACGCATCATTTAACAGCAACATCGAAAAGTTTATCAATGAAATCATACCTAACAAAGAAGTTACAGATCCAGAGAATCCAAATAACCTTTTAGATGACAACGATTTACGTTATTTTAAAGAAATATATACAGAGATATCTGAAAACTATTATGAGACAGCTGTTACTCTCTATAATAAAAAAGAACATTGGAAAAATGAACTCAAATCAGGAAAAATTAAATATACAGAGCATCTCGTAAATGATGACAAAACAATCAATAAAATTGCACATGATATAGTCCTTCAGTTTGAAGTAGATGCAAATGCTATACTAGATATAACAAATAGACTTGCAGATACTGTACGTACTAAGAGTATTAAAGACGATGATTATCTTAAAATTATACAAACCGTCAGAAATGAGTACTATACAAAGTCAGATGAGAATATTTTAAAGGATGCTAAAGTAGAAAACCATAAACTTAATGCATTCAGTTTGCCAACTCATATTCTTGAGGCACAGTCCTATATCACTCAGTATAAATATAACTTGACTGATGAACAATTTCATGCAATTAGTGTAAATTTCCAGGATCGTAATCCAAGCACAAACACAGGTTACGAAATAAAGGATACAATGCCAGCAGAGGGTGAATCAATCTTTAAATCTATTCCTAATTATGTGAAGAAGTGCTATGACTTAAAAACAGTTGAAGAATTTGAAGCTCTCGAAGAAGAACTTTATGATACATTCCAAACACATGAAAGATTTGTACAAATGGGCTCCCACAGTGTAGATGCTGTCAAGAAGCTCTATGAAAATCTTAGCAATGCAAAACCAAATGAAAAAACAGATAGTTATGAAGAAACCCTACACTATCTCGAAAGATATACTCATCTTGGAAAAGATTATAAGTATCTCGATCCTGATATTATGCCAGATTTAATTAAACCATCATCAAAGATATCACCTGCTGATGTGGAAAATGCAACAAAATATATTGACCAACCATCAGATGACTATGGATATGAAATGTCTGATCTTGTAAAAGGTATTGAAGATAAAAATTCAGAAGAATACAAAAGTGCTAATAAGATACTGAAAACTTCCGTAGATATTTATGAGTTAAACAAAATTATGAAAGAGCGTAGTTCAGAACTCATGAAAAAAGGAGTAAACAGCGCTTTAATTGAGGAAACAACTAAAACAAATAATTATCTACAGTCTCAGAAAAAGAAATTAGGATTTATATCAGTTAACCCAAAAACTGGACCATATGCAAAGTTTTTCAACAATCAGCTCGAAAAATTAAGCGCTTCATTAGTGTCAGCTGCCGTATATAATGAGAGCTATGAAAACCTATTTACGGCAATTAATAAGCATTGTAGATTATACAATTATAAAGTAGTTGCTGATAAGAAAAATGACCCTAGCGCAGAATTCTACAACAAAAAATATAACGATAGCATAAAAACAATTAACAATTTAATTGCTGAGTGTAAAAAATTTGAAAAGAACTTTACTAACGATAGAAATATCATGAACTTTGACACCGATAGAGTAGAATTACTTGATAATATAAGTAAATCCATTGATAATCCTAAGGTTGCAAAATATGATGATGCAGTAACTAAGACTCACAAAGCACAGACAACACTAAATGATGAACTTTGGTTTACATACCTCTGCACATTAAGCAATGAATTAAAGAATAATGGACATATTTTCAAAGAAGAAGACCGTGTCAATCTTGGATTCAGCTACCACGGTTTTGCACCAGTATCAGAGGAAAAACAGGCCCTAGCTTATGCAAGACAGATTGTCGATAAGAACATTAAATCTTCTCACAATATTGTAGATATTATGAAATTTATCGAGCATCTTGGATTCCTTAGTGTAAAGAGTGCTGTTAACTCAGGAAAGGATTATAGAACAATCAGCGAAATAATGACTGGACAGCCAGATGCTGACCTTAAGTCAAGATTCCTCTTTAATAACGGCGGTGGAACAATCGATCAGAAAGGCCTTTCAAACTTAGAGGCAGAAACAAAAAGAGTTCTTAGATCAAAGTTCACACCTAGCTTTTTACAAAATAAAGTAGGTTTAAAAAATAAGGAATTAACAATGGGTAGCTTTATTGAATCATTACGTCTTGACATCAATAATTACCCACAGTTTGATGCAAATGCAACGGTTGAAAATTCCTTTGAAAACACAGACGCAATTATTGATTTCATTGTAGAAGAAAAGTTCAAGGCTGCTAAGGAAGCAGGAATTAATAAGGAATTAGTAAAGCTTTCAACAAACGATTTAAAGCTATATAATCTCTGCAAAGATTTTACTGATTCAACAATCGATGAGCATAGATATGATCAGATTAACGCTTGGAAAGAAGAAACAGGAAAGACTCTTTCAGAAGAATTATTAAAGAACATGACAGTCAACAAATTAACCAGAACACAGGCTGCACTTAATAGTAAGAAAAAACTCGGTATAGACGCAGAAACTGAATTTGGACATTTCTACCGTAACAACCTTAATCAGAAGGACGATTACACAAAAGCTGTACTTCTTGATAGTACAAAGAACGAAGAAATAATGAAATCAATCGTCACAGATAAGAAGAGTTCTAAACTTGCAAAGGCTGGAAAGAAGAAAGTTCCTGTAGATTACAAGCACTATATAGAACTTCATACCGCAGGTAAAGCTGGTGTTGCAAGAAATGACTTAATTGAAAACTTAGCAAAATGTATTACTGCTATAGGTTTAAGGAAACGTGGAGATGCATTTAATGTTTCCAGCATCCATAAAAATGTTCCTAAGGTAATTGAGCAGTATGAACTTGACAACTACCATGATGTTGACACTCTTAGAGCAGCTCTTAGAGATGAAAAGACAGTAAATAAATTTGCACTTGACTGTTTCAGAAAAATGTACGGAGTAAAAACTGAAAACTTAAAATCATTTATCGCTGATATGAAGACACTTAAAGAAAATATGGTAGATCCAAAGAGACATGGTGATAAATACAATGTCCTCTATAACGCAATTAAGGACGCATCAGAGATTGACCCAGCATCACTTACACCAGAGGAGCTTTCATATAATCTTTCAGCTGTTAATCTTCGCGTATATGATGCTGTAAAAGCTTACACAACAGGAAAAGAAAAAATCTTCTCTTCTGATGAAAGAAACGCTTGCTTTGCAAACGCAATAGATGCACTTGCAATCGTCAAAAAATATGCGCCAGAAACAAGAAAGAGAATTGATAAATATCTTGACCATGTAAATAACATTCGTACCAACAACGGTAAGAATATGAATAAGAGGATAGGCGAGCAGAGCTTAACCTACAAATATGGCGCAAATCGTGCTGCAAAAGCTGCAAAAGAAGCACCAAAGAAATGGTTACAGAAAAATAATGCAAAGGCAAATAACAAAGCAGCAAGCCCAAAAAAGCCAGCAGCACCATCAAAATAATACGATATTAACATATTTCTAACCAAATAATAAGGTAACCAGTTTTCAAGTTCTCCTAACACTTGAAAATCACTGGTTACCTTTTTTAATCTCAATTATTCATATATTCCAAACCGCAATCTAATCCTAGAATCAAAAATAACCGATTGCCTATTTTACTCAATTATTCATATGTTCCAAACCACAATCTAATCCTAGAATCAAAATTAACCGATTGCCTATTTTACCTCATCCTTATACTTACCAATCTTCCTACCAAAATAAATCTTCCTGATTTTCTTGGTAAAGAAATCAATCGAGACGCCACCGACAAGAATTGAAATCACAGTAACAACACCAATTGTGCCACCAAGAAGCAGACCAATAAGTGTCAATCCGATATCAAATAAAACCTTAACAATCTTCATATCCTTCTTGGTAACATCACAAATCCAAAGCATAACACCCGTAAAAGCATCCACACCAATATCAATTGCAATGTAAATTCCAAGTCCAATATATAAAACTAGAAGTCCCAAAAGTGCAACCACAATTCTTATATACATATTCGAATCAGGAATCATCTTCTCCCAAATAATTGTTCCAATATTTGCAAAGGCTCCATACATCAAAATATAAATAACGCTACCAACGCTCACATACTTCCTATCAGCGAACCATAAAAATATGGATAAAATAATGCATACTACATATGAGGCCGTCCCAATCTGAGAAGGCGAAAGTTTAAGGATGTTTCGAATTCCATCGTAAAACAAACCAATAGAATCCATTCCATATGAAGCAAAATTAATAAAACCACACCCAAGACCACAAAGTACTGCACCCAGGGCCGCAAGCAAAATATCACTAAACGAAGGAAATTTGAATTTTTTAAATATATTCATACATCACCCCTCCGTTCTATAATTTGTAATCAAATTTGAATTGAACTCAACCCACATTAGTGCTTAGTGAAGTATAATTTCTCCGACTGAATTAAATCCACACAAATACCTTCCTAGAAAATCTTAACAATCACTCCTTATATTCAACTAACGCATTTCCATAATCCTTGCCAGTAATATAATTCAAGGCATTTTCCATTGTCACAATTGCGATTGCCTGAAGAGCTTCTCTTGTAAAGAACGCCTGATGCGATGTCAAAATAACCTGTGGATAGAACTGAAGTCTCGCTGTAATATCATTTGAAATAACATCACTAGAACGGTCAGTATAAACGTTCTGGTCCTCGCCCTCATAAACATCGAGCGCAACCGCATGGAACTTTTTACTTCTCAATCCATAAAGAAGTGCCTCATTATCAATAAGTCCTCCACGAGCAGTATTAACAAGCATAACATCATGTTTCATCATATCAACCTTCTCCTTGTCAATAAGGTGATATGTTCCACCCTCTCCCATAATGAGTGGCGCATGCAACGAAATCAAATCAGCCTTGCTAATAACCTCATCAAGAGTGCCGTAAGTCAACAATCCTTCATCCACAAGACTCTTATTAGGATAAGCATCCCAACCTAAAACAGTCATTCCATATCCCTTACAAATTCTTGCAAAGCACTGTCCAATCTTACCTGTTCCAAGAATACCAGCAACCTTATTATGAAGGTCAAGTCCAACCAATCCACTAAGTTCAAAGTCATTATCTCTAACTCGATTATATGCCTTATGTAAACGACGATTTGCAGCCTGCAAAATAGCCATTGCATGCTCAGCAACCGCATATGGAGAATATGCAGGAACTCTTAAAACAGTCATTCCAAACTCCTTAGCAGCCTTCAAATCAACGTTATTAAAGCCCGCACAACGAAGTAAAATCAGGTGAATGTTATATTCATGAAGTGTCTCAATAACTTTCTTACCACACTCGTCATTAACGAAAATACAAACTGCATCATAACCATTTGCAAGCTCAGCAGTTTCTTCTGTAAGTCTAGGCTCAAAGAAATGAATATGAGAATTATATGTATGATCACCTTTTTCATGGCTAAGCTTAGAGAAATAAAGCTTATCATAATCCTTGCTACCAAAGAAAGCAATTCTGAAAACTCTCTTATCATCAAGCTTTTCAGCAGGATGCTCCATCAAAAGCTTATCAATCTTCTCAGCAACCTCTTCTTCATCCTCACCTTCAACCTTAATTGTAACCCTATCATGCTGCTTAACATTAATCTTAAGAATCTGCAAAACACTCTTAGCATTTGCAGAAAGGTCACCCTTCTC
>JAILNN010000260.1 GCA_024691565.1 Lachnospiraceae bacterium
AGCTGTAAGTAATACAAAACCACCTGAAACAAAATATGATGCTTTAGAAGCAGGCACAATAATACCTTCAACAACATAAATAATTCCAAGAACCATTTCGATGATTGATAATGTCTTTAAAGTGTTTTGTTCTTTAGTCATAACTATTTCCTCCTATCTTAATTATTTGACACACGACTTAATGATTATAGCACCATGACTATATAGTTTCAAGACATAACCATAAAGAATTGGAAGAAACAAATCATAGCTAAAACAACATTTTTATTCCTTATCGTAAACCTTAATAGAAGTAAAAATAGGACAGTTTGTAAATGTAAAGTACAAATATGGCTTACCACCCTTTAATGAAGCAATTGGAATATTAACACATTTTCCTCTAAATGTATCATACTCAACCTTCTGAATATCATTAGGCTGTGAATCAACAGCGTCCTGTGTACCAAATTCATAGTTTCCAATTGTATTTCCCTTATCTTCATTGATGAATTCAGCGATTATATATGGCTCATTAAACTGACTCCAATCAAGATTAAGAAGCGTTACATATCCCCAGTCATTAAATACAATCTGACTTTCATCTGTACATGAAGTTGTTGTAACCCATTTACTTAAATCAGTAGCAGTTACCTTTTCTCCACCACTAATCCAGTTCTTTCCTTCTTCATCTTTAACTCTGTCAACTCCAGTATAATTCTGGCCATCGTTCTTGCACCATGTACCTTCCCAAGACCACTTAAGAGTAAGGTTCTCTGGATCTTCAAACTTAACCTCTCTCTCAACTTCACCAGATTTAAGTTCAGAAGAAGCATCACCCTCAGAACCTGTAAACTCATTAAATACCTTAGCTACATCAGAGTAAATCATCTTGCAAGATTTTCTATCATAGTAAAGACCAGGTGTATCCCAAAGAATTGGAAGGAATGATCTCTCCTTACAAATAGTTAATAATGAATTTAAGAATAATGGAATGTCATTATGCTGAGGAACAACTACGCTGTATTCACCAATCATTACACCGTATCCAGCCTTTGTAAACTTCTCCATCATAGTAAACAAATCAAGCATCTGCTGCTTATCTTCATCACTACCCCAATAAAGTGTGTTCTGACCATTACCACAATAATCCCAAGGTGTATAGTAATGAACTGAAACACTAAGCTTATTAACACCCTCATTTGCAGGATCTACTGGCATCTTAAATCTATCATCACAAGTTAACTCGATATCAGTTCTAATACCAGCAATAAGCAAATGTCTAAATTCGTTGTTTCCACCAGAATTACGAACAATATCTACAAACTCCTGATTAAGCTCATTGGAAAGCTCATAACACTGATCCTCTGTAAGATTACCAGTTTCATCTACACTCTCTCTATATCCTTCTTCGTTAATCTCATGATTAAAGGCTTCGCAAAATTCCTCATTTGCAGATTCAAAAATAACCTTATCTGAATAATCTTTAAATCTTTCTGCAATCTGATTCCAGAATGAAGTATATCTAGCATGAGCCTTAGCATTCCACTCATCACCAGCGCCAAACTGTGACCACCATCCAGAATCCCAATGAATATTAATAATTGCATACATATCGGCATTTATACAATAGTTAACAACTTCTTCAACTCTGTTCATAAATGCATCATTAATCTTATATGTTGAGTCATTCTCGTCAATCATATTTGACCAAGCAATAGGAATTCTAACAGTATTAAATCCATACTGCTTATAACCATCAATCATTGCCTGAGTTGTCTTAGGTGCACCCCACGCGCACTCAAAAGCATCAACGTTGATACTCTCTCTAGCAGCATCTCTATCCTGTTTTGTAAGAGTAGCCTCAAGAGTATTACCAAGGTTTATACCCTGTCCAAGTTTCTCATTAATAAGTGTTATAGAATCAATATCCTTTTCAACACTACCATCATCAGTAGAAATAATTTCCTTAACTACAGTTTCCTTCTCACCAGTAGTTTCGTTAATTCTCTCCTCTGTTCTTTCAATAATATGCTGAGGTCTCTCAGTAGGTTCACTTGATTCAACCACCGCAGGTACCTCAGTTGAAGCATCAGCTGGAGCCGCAGTTGGAGCCACAGTTGGAGCTGCTGCCGCTGCAGTTGTAGCTACCGCAGCCTTAGTTGCTGCAGCTGCAGGACTTGGTGAAGTAACACTAGCTGCCTTAACTGTAACCTTACACTTAAGCTTCTTAGTTACCTTCTTTTTACCATTCTTGTAAGTAACCTTAGCAGTAACAACTGCCTTACCTTCAGCTTTTCCTTTAACTACACCCTTCTTTGAGACTGAAGCAATCTTTTTCTTATTAACAGACCACTTAACCTTAGCCTTTTTTGGAGCTTTTTTAACCTTAAGTTTAACCTTCTTATTAACTTCAACGGTTACACTTTTTTTGTTAAGTTTCACCCCACCACTTTTTGCACTTGCATCCTGCGATCCAACAGTACCAGTAAACGCAAGAGCCAACGAAAGAATAACTCCCATTGTTTTTCTCATAGTTTTTTTCATAACTAAACACCTCACTTTATTTATTAACCAAACGAGCATAACCCACCCGCAAGCATCTTATATAATTATACATAATAAAAAGAAAATACAAACATGCATAATTACACATTATTACATAAATAATAATACCATTTTTATAAAAAATGTATTTACACTAATTTGCTTAAAACTTATCCAATTTTGTTTTCTTTTATCCAATTGCATTTTAAATCAATATTTATGCGAAACATAACGCGGTTTTAAGCGAATCTTAATATTTTAAAGCCATTATTTCCTTGAATTATTTACAAAAATCATTCATAATACTATTAATGATTTTTAATGAATTTCACTCAAGAAAACAATCTTATATGGAGGGAAGGAAATGAGAAAAACAAAAGTATTTTTCACAGCATTTCTAGGTTTATGTTTGACTGCTGGTCTAATCACAGCTCCAGCATCATCAGAAGCAAAGAAAAAAATCAAACTTTCAAAAACAAAG
>JAILNN010000088.1 GCA_024691565.1 Lachnospiraceae bacterium
TAACCGTGTTTTATTTTTGATTTATAGTTAAATATTTATTTTAAGGAGATAATTATGAAATTTTTATTAGTTGCTATTAATTCAAAATATATACATTCTAATCCTGCAATTTACTCTTTATACGCATATTCTGAGGATAAATATGCTGATATGATGGAGATTGCTGAATTCACTATTAATCAAAGGACAGAAGAAATTCTTGCTCAGATTTATGAGAGAAAGCCGGATGTTATTGGGTTTTCATGCTATATATGGAATTGGAATGTGGTTACTGAATTGCTTTCTAATTTATCTAAGGTTTTACCTGAAACGGATATTTGGCTCGGAGGTCCTCAGGTTAGTTATAACGCTGCTGAGATTTTAAATCAATTTTCTGATATTACAGGAATAATGATTGGAGAAGGAGAAGTTACTTTTAGTGAGCTTTTAAGTAAGTATAAAAGTGGAGATACTGCTGATTTTTCCGATGTTGCTGGACTTTGTTTAAAATCTGGATTTACGACTCCAAGGGGTACAACTGATTTTAGTAATTTACCATTTATGTATCATAGTACTGAGCCTTTTATTAATAGAATTATTTATTATGAGAGTAGTAGAGGATGTCCTTATCGTTGTAGTTATTGTTTATCTTCAATTGATAAAACGGTTAGACTTCGTGATATTTTGTTGGTTAAAAAAGAACTTAAATTCTTTTTAGATAACAAGGTTAAGCAGGTTAAATTTGTTGATAGAACCTTTAATTGTATGCATAAACATGCTATGGAAATTTGGAAGTTTTTATATGAGAATGATAATGGGATTACGAATTTTCATTTTGAGATTTCAGCTGATATTATTACAGATGAAGAAATTGATTTATTGAAAAAAATGAGACCTGGTTTGGTTCAGTTAGAAATTGGTGTTCAAACTACTAATGAGAAAACGTTGGAAGCGATTAATCGAAAAATGAATCTTGAAAGGTTAGAAGTTGTCGTTTCAGAGATTAAGAAGAATCATAATATTCATCAACATTTAGATTTGATTGCTGGTTTACCTTATGAGGATTACGATAGTTTTAAAATCTCTTTTGACAGGGTTTATGCTATGAGGCCTGATCAATTGCAACTTGGATTCTTGAAGGTTTTAAGTGGTACATTGATTTCAAATCAAATCGATGATTTTGGAATTAAATATACCAAGCAACCACCTTATGAGGTGCTATATACTAAATGGCTTTCTTATTCGGATGTTATCAAATTAAAGAAAATTGAAGAGATGGTTGAGCTTTATTATAACAGTAATCAGTTTGTGAATACACTTGAATTTCTTGTTAGGGTGTTTAATTCTCCATTTTCTATGTTTGAAAAATTGTCAAATTTTTTTGAAGAAAATGGTTATTTTACAAATAGTCCTTCTAGGATATATAGGTACGAAGTTTTATATGATTTTGCGGTTCAAAATGATTCTGATAATAAAGAAATATATGCTGAACTGCTGACCTATGACTTATATCTTAGAGAAAACTTGAAAAGTCGACCAAGTTTTTGTAAGTCTCTTCTTGAAAAGGAGTATAAGGATTATAGGCACGTTTTTTATAAAGAGGAAGAGAAGACAAGGAAGTATTTACCTAATCTTAGCGATTACAATGGAAGGCAACTTTCAGGTATGACACATTTGGAAGAGTTTAAGTATCTTGTTTGGGATTTGAATAAGATTAATCTCGATAATGTTGGAAGTAAATATGTTTTATTTGATTATTCTAGGAGGAGTCCTCTTACGAATGAAGCATTTACTATTATGATTTAGGAGATTTATTGGGTTGTTTTTATTGATAATCTAGAAAAAATGATAAAAAGTAGTATACTTATAGCTATATTATTAAATGATGGAAGGAAATTAAAATGTTAATTAGTATTGCAGTTATTATTTTGGCTGGACTTTTGCTTGGAAAGATTTGTAAATTGATTCATTTTCCTAGCCTGTTTGGCATGATTATTGCTGGAATAATAATTGGACCTTATGCGCTTAATTTAATTGATTCTTCAATTCTAAATGTTTCTACAGAGATTCGAAGAATTGCACTTATCATAATTCTTATTAGAGCCGGGTTAAAACTTAATTTGTCTGATTTAAAAAAGGTTGGCAGGCCTGCTATACTTATGTGTTTTTTACCTGCTTGTTTTGAGATAGTTGGTATGGTTATTTTGGCTCCAATTATTTTAGGGATGAATAGACTTGATGCTGCGATTCTTGGTGCTGTTATTGGAGCTGTTTCGCCTGCAGTTGTGGTTCCTAGAATGATAAAACTTATTGATGAAGGGTATGGTTCTAATCAGGGGATTCCTCAGATGATTCTTGCCGGAGCTTCAGTAGATGATGTCTTTGTTATCGTTATGTTTACGACATTTACTGGACTTGCTCAAGGTAAAGAAGTTTCTGTTATGTCGTTTGTGGATATTCCTTTGTCGATTGTTCTTGGAATAGTAATTGGATTCCTTGTTGGATTCTTACTTTTTAAGTGGTTTTCTAAGATAGAAATGAATCTAATTATTATGACTATTATTTTCTTGTCGATTAGTTTTATTGTATCTACTGCAGAAACCAGATTTCCTATGGTTCCTTTTGCATCACTTATTGCAATTATGTGTATGGGAATTGCTGTTAAGAAATTTGATTCTGATATGGCTGTGAAGCTTTCTAGTCAGTATGACAAGATGTGGACTTTGGCTGAGATTTTTCTCTTTGTATTAGTTGGTGCATCTGTTGCAATTGACCATGCTAAGGAAGCAGGACTTGCATCAATTATTCTTATTCTTTTGGTTATTCTCTTTAGAATGTTAGGTGTAATTATTTGTGTTCTTGGCACTAATCTTAAGTTTAAAGAGAAGCTATTTTGTATGATTGCATATACACCAAAGGCAACTGTTCAGGCAGCAATTGGAGGGATTCCCTTAGCAATGGGACTTCCTTGTGGTGAAGTGGTTCTTACTGTGTCTGTTGTTGCGATTCTTTTAACCGCTCCACTTGGAGCTTTTGGAATTGATTTGACATATCGACGGTTTTTAACTCAATCGAAGAAATAATAGTTATGGATTTTAAGATGGGAGGTATTATTGAAAAAGGGATATATTTTAAAAGCATATAGTTATAGTCCAGGTTATTCTGATATGAGAGGAGCTTACCATTACCTAAGACTTGCGCAGAATAAAGAGGGTGAGTGGAGAATTATTAGTGAAGATAGAGAGTATTATAATGCACCTACGGTTATAACTGAATATGAAGTTTCTAAAGAGGATGTTTTAGAGTTTGAAAATTTTATTCTTACAAAACATGTGGTTTCTCTTTCAAAGAGATTAAAGAGTAAGAGGTTTATTACTGACTATAGTCCTTGGAGTATTAGCATTGATTTGGAAAATACTAAAAATAAAAAAGTAGAGTATTATACAATTCCTCAATATAATGTTTATACGCCAATGGATTATAAAAAAATTGAGAAATTAAAGGAACTTTTTAATGCCTTACAGGGTAAGGTTATTTCGGAAAAGGTTGAAAAGAATGATTGAGAGATAACGCTATGTGTGGTATACTAATTTCAATTGTTGACTCGGTCGTTTTTTAACGACTGAAACTATATTAAAATATTTATTAAAGTAGGAGGGTTTATGATGAACGGAAACATGGGACAGATGAACGGAAACATGGGACAGATGAATGGTAACATGGGACAGATGAATGGTAACATGGGACAAATGAATGGTAACATGGGACAAATGAATGGTAACATGGGACAGATGAATGGTAACATGGGACAGATGAACGGAAATATGGGACAAATGAATGGTAATTTCAATAATCCTAATTCAATGTCAGGTACACCTGGAATGAACGCTAATGATGGTGAATTTGAGTTGTATCAGGGTGTTATGAATTTCGTTGGAAACGATGATATTGATGTTAAGTATCGTAAGGGTATGTTTACAGTACTTGAGTATGATCGTGACCTTTCAGTTAATCCTATGGAAGCTCAGACACAGTATTTTATGTCTAAGATGAACATTAAGAGAAGACAGCTTGCTGCTAGAATTACTCCTAATGCGTCACTTACTTTGCAGTCTGGTGCTATGCAGTGGATGGTTGGTAATGTTAATGCTACCACTGGTATTAAGGGCGCTGGAGATTTGTTTGGTAAGATGATCAAGGGTAAGGTTACTGGTGAAGGTGCTATCAAGCCTGAATATGTAGGTGATGGATTACTTGTTTGTGAGCCTACTTATAAGCATATTATTTTGGTTGACCTTGCTGAATGGGGAGGTAGTGTTGTTGTTGAAGACGGCATGTTCCTTGCATCTCAGGGAAGTGTTAAACATACAGTTGTAATGAGAAGTAATCTTTCATCTGCAGTAGCAGGTGGTGAGGGAATGTTTAACCTTTGTATGGAAGGAAATGGAGTTGTTGCATTAGAAAGCCCTGTTCCATATGAAGAATTAGTAGATATTAATTTGAATAATGATGTTCTTAAGGTTGATGGAAACTTTGCAGTTGCATGGAGTAAGAGCTTGAACTTTACAGTTGAGAGAAGTGGTAAGTCACTTGTTGGTTCTGCAGCCAGTGGTGAAGGTCTTGTTAACGTTTATCGTGGAACTGGTAGAGTTCTTATGCGTCCATTATAAAATAATCGCCGATTTTTGCGATACAAATTAATTGAATATTTTTTGATTTTATTTTTATTATATTTATCACCCAATGCTAATTTAGTGTTGGGTGATTTTTTATTACATTTGTCATATGAAGTTATGACTCAATACACTATTAAATGCAATTTATTTTTATATAATAGAATCATGAAGCAAGAAAAATGCATATAAAAAAACAGAAAGGAAGATTATTATGTCTGAAATAGTAGTTGAAATTAATAACTTAGTAAAGCGATATAATGAACTTATTGCACTTGATAATTTCAGTTTGAAAATAAAACAAGGAGAGGTGTTTGGACTTCTTGGACCAAATGGTTCTGGTAAGACTACTACAATAAATTGTATGCTTTCACTTCTGTCTTACGATAAAGGTGATATAAAGATTTTTGGTGAGAAGATGTCGCCAGCCAAAAGAAATTTAAAGGCAAAAATTGGTGTTGTTTCTCAAAATGTAGCAGTTTTTGATGAACTTACTGTTTATGAAAATATTGATTATTTTTGTGGACTATATATTAAGGATAAAAAACTTAGAAAGAAATATGTAGAAGAAGCAATTGATTTTGTTGACCTAGGAGATTTTAAAAAGTTTTATCCTAAAAAACTTTCTGGTGGTCTTTTGAGGAGATTAAATATTGCATGTGGCATTGCTCATAAACCTGAACTTATCGTTTTTGATGAACCTACAGTTGCAGTTGATCCGCAGTCTAGAAATAAGATACTAGAAGGAATTGAAGAACTTAATAAGAATGGAGCGACAATTATTTATACTTCGCATTATATGGAAGAGGTTGAGCAGCTGTGTAATCATATCCTTATTATGGATAAGGGACGAAAGGTTGCAGAAGGCACTTCAGATGAACTTAAAAGAATGATTAAGAATACAGAGAGTGTTGTGGTTAATGTTAGACACTTAAAGGAAGATTCAATAGAGAATATAAAGAAACTTCATCATGTTTACGATGTGAAATATATGAATAACATTCTTACTATTAAGTGTAGTGGTGGTAAACACAATATTACTCATGTTGCTGAGTATTTTAAAAATACTAATTTAGATTACGACAGAATTTATTCGGAGCTTCCAACACTTAACGATGTATTCCTAGAGATTACAGGTAAGGAACTTAGGGACAAGGAGTAGGTTTAGATTATATATGTTTCGATTTGAAAGCGGGGAGATAAAATGTTTTTAAATGTTTTTGCTACAAGATTAAAAATAAATATTAGAAATAAACAAGCAATTGGTTGGTCATTACTTTTTTCACTTGCTCTAGGAACGTTGTTTTATGCGGCTTTTAATTCAATTTATGATAATGCAAAAAACACCTGTGTTAGAGTAGCAGTTGTTGAAAGTGAAGATGCTGCCTTAAATAGTGAAATGCTTAAGGAGCTTGAATATGAAGATGGTAAAAAGATGCTCGAAGTTGTTGAGGTTCAGTATGACGAGGCGAAAGAACTATTAAAAAAGGATGAGGATGATAAGGATAAGGTAAAAGGTATTATTGATATTAGAAACGTTGAAGATATTAAGCTTATTTTACCTCGTGAAAAGAAGATAGAATCAGCAGCCTTTATAAGTTCGGGTGGTATAGAAGAAAGTATTCTTAGTAGTATTGTTAGTGTATTTAGGCAGTATTCATCGATTGTTACAGAGACAATTAAAAAAGATCCAACGAAGCTAGAAGAGGTTTTAAAGTCTTTTGAAGATGAGACTAATGAACTTGTTGAAAATAAGTCGATTTCTGGCGATAATAAGGATCCTTATGTTTCTTATTTTTATAGCTTGATAACAATGATGGCTATGATGGCTGCAATGGCAGGAGCGTCTGTTCCTGAAAGTTCTCAGGCAAATCAGTCACCAGTAGGTGCGAGAGTCGACGTTTCACCAGTAAATAAGTCTTTATATGATTTGGCTGGACTTTTATCGGCGATTGTTGTTCAAACTTCTATAACGTTGATAGGTCTGGTTTATCTTGTATTTGTTTTAAAGATTAACTTTGGCGGTGATTTGAGGTATGTATTCTTGACGTCAATACTTTCCACAATTTTAGGTGTTTCACTTGGATTTTTCATATATCAATTTGGAAGAATTTCAAAGAAAGCAAGAGAAAATATAATAATGACTATCATACTCGGCGGTGGATTTTTGTCAGGACTTATGATAGCGAATATGAAAACAATTGTTGAAATGAAATGTCCTATTGTTAATCGGATAAATCCATCTGCAGTTATTTCTGATGCATTTTATGCCCTTAATATGTACGGTGTGGGAGACAGATATTATAAATCGTTAATTTATATTGTAGGTTTAACTATATTCTGTATTATTTCTGGTTTAATTATGTCTAGGAGGAGGAGTTATGCAAGTCTTTAAAGCTTTTATGAAAATAGTGAAGAGTAATTGGAGTGGTATACTATTATATTTCGGAATATGTGTTATTATGACTGTAATGGTTGCTTCACAGTATGGTGAAAAAGAAAGTAATGGCGGTTTTGTTAGTACGAATACTTCGATTATTGTTAATGATGAAGATAATTCTGAGCTTTCCAAGGCGGTTGTTAAGTATTTAAAATCAACTCAGAAAGTCAGTGTCGGTAAATATAGCGATGATAGTGTTAAGGACATAATTTACTCAGGATATTATACTGCTTATATTGATATTCCAAAGGGTTTTATGGATAAACATTTATCGGAAGATGCACTAGAGATTAGCACAGTTTTTGATACTTCACAAGCAGCAGGAAATTTTGTTTCCCTTCAATTAAGTTCTTTTGTGGATGGTATTTTAAGATTTGAAAATGCTGGATTTTCAATGGAAGAGGCAATTAGTAAAACTGAGGAGGCAGTTGATACTGATAATTATATTGAACTTGAGGTGGTTGAAAATCAAAATAGAGCTAGTAATTCGAAGAGTTATAGTTTATTTTTGTTCCTTCCTTATGCTATAATGAGTATAATTCTGTGGTGTCTTCTTCCTGCGGTTCTTCGATTCAATGTTAAGGATGTAAAAGACAGAACTGATGTTTCACCAATTAGTTCGACATCTAGGAATATTGCCTTGTTTGGTGGTTCTTGTTTTATATCGTTGTTAGTGTTTGTTGGAATTGTCATTTTTACAGGCGTATTTTTAAAGGGAGATATATTCACAGAAAAATGGTATTTGAGTATTCTGAATCTATTTATTTTCACCCTTGTTACAGGAGGAATGCTAATTTTTATTACATCCTTCCCAACAACAAGCGTATTAAAGGGTAAAGATATAATAGTAAACATTGTTAGTTTGGGATTTTCATTCCTTGGAGGAATATTTGTTCCACTTAAAATTCTTGGAGATGGTGTAAAAAGCGTTGGTAGATTTTTACCTACATATTGGTATGCTGTTAGTTTGGAAAAGATTGAAAGTGGTGTGAGCTTTAATGGTTTACTTGGAAGTTTTGGGATGGAGGCTTTATTTGGAGTATTTTGTCTTGCAGCAGGCCTTGCTGTTTCGAGAGTAAGCTTATATGTTAAGGATAGATAATCCTCTGAAATTAAGGAGATTTATATGGAGAGATTTATCGACAGAATAATACTTTTCATGCTTATGGTATTTGTCGGTCAGTTGTTTCTGACCGGCGAATACCTTATTGTCGTTATTTATGGGGGTTTGGCAATTATATTTTTGGATTATTTTATGATTTCAAAAATTGATCGAAAAAAGATAATGAAACCTGAAGGATTAATCGAGATTTTGGCTTTTATCCTACAGATACTGGCTATTGTTTTAGCTATAATTGAAGCTAATTTTATAGTTATAATTCCGATAATTATATATGATATGATTATCTTAAGAAATTATATTGGAATTCTTGCATCAATAATTCCTTTATATATGTTTATGAGTGAAAAATCAGATTTTAAAGTAGTTTTATATATATTACTAATAATAGCGATTTCGGTTTACCTAAGTATTAGGAGCGAGAATGCTATAAATCTAAGGCAGGATGTTAAGGATTTGAGAGATGAATCTGTAATTAGGCAGGATGAAATTTCTAAGAAGAATATGTCACTTATTCAAGCAAAGGATGATGAGATATATTTTAGTACTATTAAGGAGAGAAATCGTATTGCTAGAGAGATACACGATAATGTGGGGCATATGCTCACGAGGGCAATTTTACAACTTGGTGCACTAATTACCATTTGTAAGGATGAGACTCTTAAGGAGGGGCTTTCGTCACTTAAAGAGACTCTTGATACTGCAATGAATAACATAAGAAATAGTGTTCATGACCTACGAGATGAGGCGATTGATTTGCCGTCTGCGATTGAAGAAATTGTTAATCCACTTGGGAAAGATAGGAAACTAAATTTAGAAATTGATGTTTCTAAAGAGGTTGATAAGGATATTAAATATGCGATTATTGGAGTTGTTAAAGAAGGTGTTTCAAATATAATTAAACATAGTGATAATGAATATGTTGATATTACTCTAAATGAACATCCATCGATGTATCAATTGGTTATTTATGATTATAATGATGATAGAAGTGGAGCGAATAACAGAAATAATGATTTAGATTCAAACCTGAACAAAAATGACAAACAAGTTGATTTAAGCGGTATGGGACTTGAAAATATTAGAACTAGAATTAATAGTGTTGGTGGAAATGTGCTTATAACAAATGACAACGGTTTTAGAATTTTTGCGACGATTGGAAAGAGAGGGATGAGATGAATATAATAATTATTGATGATGATAAATTAGTTGCGATGTCTCTTAAAATGATAATTGAGGCAAATGCAGATACTAAGGTGCTTGCATGTGGTCACTCAGGAAAGGAAGCAATTGATCTTTATGAAAAAAATAAGCCGGATATTCTTCTTATGGATATCAGGATGGAAGGGATGAGTGGACTTGAAGCAGGAGAAAAGATAATTAATAAATATAGTGATGCTAAAATACTTTTTCTTACTACCTTTAATGATGATGAATATATAGTAAAGGCTCTTTCAATCGGTGCAAAGGGATATATTATTAAGCAGGAGTATGAAAGTATTGTTCCTGCGCTAAAGGCCGTATATGAGGGACAGACTGTTTTTGGAAGTGATGTGATGGAGAGGATTCCTGAGATGCTTAAAAAACCATCAAAAGAGGAACTTGATTATGAAAAATTTGGTCTCACAAATCAGGAATATGAAATAGTTCGCTTAGTTGCAAAGGGATTATCAAACAAAGAGTGTGCCGATGAACTTTGCCTTTCAGAGGGTACAGTTAGAAATTATATAAGCACAATTTTAAGTAAATTAGATTTAAGGGATAGGACCAATCTTGCAATTTTCTATTATAAAAATATAGGCTGATAAAATGCATGTCAGATTGGGTAAAATTATGTTTAAAGCGTGGTAAATAAGGAATATTTGTGATTGAGATAATTAATTATTTATGTTAAAATGTAGAACGGTTAAAGTTTAGACAACGAGATGCTTTGAAATGGAGGAAGATTATGTTATTAGAGGATTTAAGACAAAAGGTTGTAGATTATGGAAATCAGTTGATTTCATCGGGGCTTACAGTTGGTACAGCTGGTAATATCAGTATGTATGATCCAGAAACAGGATATATGGTTATTAGTCCATCAGGAATTCCTTATGCTAAGACTACTGCTGAGGATGTTGTTGTTATGGACTTAGAAGGAAATATTATTGAGAGTGATAGAAAGCCATCTAGTGAGAATGGGCTTCATTCAGCTTTTTATTTGGAGAAACCAGATGCTCGTGCAGTGGTTCATGCTCATTCAATGTATTGTACAACACTTGCATGTGCTGGTGTTGATTTAAAGGCTACTCATTATGCTATCGCTGATGCTGGAGTTGCAACAATTCCAACAGTTCCTTATGCAACATATGGAACTCCTGAACTTGCTGACTTAGTTCGTAAGTGCCTTCGTGAGTCAGATAGCAAGGCATTTCTTATGGCAAATCATGGTATGGTTGCTTATGGTGATTCTTTAGAGAAAGCATTTGCAATGGCTATGACTGCTGAGTGGTGTGCTCAGGTTCAGTGGAGAGCAATGGCAATTTCTACTCCTAATATTCTTACAGATGAGCAGATGGCTGAAGTTATTGAGCATTACAAGACATATGGTCAGGCAAAAACTGATGACAATAAGTCTCAGGGATATTTTGGATAAGAATTTTTGTTGATTTTGTCTCGAACCTTTTTTTGATTTTTTTGAACCTAAATAAAACATTAATGGAGAGACTCGAAATACTATTAAATATAGAATTACTAGCAGATATGTCATTATGGCATATCTGCTTTTAAGTGTTAGAAGGTGGATTTTACTTTCTCTAACAGGTAAAACAATTTAAAGGACATATAAAGATTATGATTAAAAATATTAAAGATAAGATGCTTCTTTATGCTATTACAGACAGTCACTGGCTTAATGGAAGGGCTTTAGCCGATGTAGTTAAGGAGAGTCTTGATGGCGGAGTTACTTTTTTACAATTAAGAGAAAAAGATTTAAATGAAGAAGATTTTTATGAAGAGGCTATAGAAATTCAAAAATTAACCAAAGAATATAATGTTCCACTAATTATTAATGATAATGTTGATATTGCTTTGAAGATGGATGCTGATGGAGTTCATGTTGGTCAAAGCGATATGGAGGCTGGAAATGTTAGGGAAATTCTTGGTCCAGATAAGATAATTGGAGTTACAGCTAAAACTGTTGAACAGGCACTTCTTGCTGAAAAGAGAGGAGCTGATTACTTAGGAGTTGGAGCAGTTTTTCCTACTAGCTCTAAGGAGGATACTAAGGTTATTTCTCATGATACATTAAAGGAGATTTGTAAGGCAGTGTCTATCCCTGTTGTTGCAATTGGCGGAATTACAGAAGAAAATGCTTCGATTTTATCTGGAAGTGGAATAGATGGTATTGCTGTTATTAGCGCGATTTATGCGCAAAAAGATATAAGACAGGCGGCAGAGTCGCTTAAGAAAGTGGCTTTTGAAGTTGTAGGTCATAAATAAAAATGGAGGAATGATTAAATGAGAAAAGCGTTGACAATCGCTGGTTCTGATTCTAGCGGAGGAGCTGGTATTCAGGCTGATATTAAGACAATGACAATGAATGGAGTGTTTGCAATGAGTGCAATTACTGCACTTACTGCTCAAAATACGACTGGCGTTTCTGGCATTGTTGAGTCTACGCCTGAGTTTTTAGGTAAGCAGATTGATATGGTTTTTGAAGATATTTTTCCAGATGCTGTTAAGATTGGAATGGTTTCTTCAGCTGAGTTAATCGATGTTATTGCTGATAGATTAGAGCATTTTAATGCAAAGAATATTGTGGTTGATCCAGTTATGGTTGCAACCAGTGGGGCAAGACTTATTGAAGAAAAGGCAGTAGATAGCCTTAAAAATAAGCTCCTACTATTGGCAACCGTTATTACACCTAATATTCCTGAGGCTGAGATTCTTGTTGGGATGAGGATTGAAAATGAGGCTGATATGGAAGAGGCTGCTAAGAAGCTGTTTGATACATATGGTTGTGCAGCTCTCGTTAAGGGTGGACATAAGATTAACGAGGCTAATGATGTTTTATATTCTGGTGAGGAAGGAAGGTTAATTTGGTTTAAAGGCGTAAGAATTAATAATCCTAACACTCATGGAACTGGCTGTACACTATCTAGTGCCATTGCTTCAAACCTTGCAAAGGGGTATGGACTTGCTGAATCTGTAGAACGAGCTAAGAAGTATTTATCAGGTGCACTTAGAGCGATGTTAGATCTTGGAAAGGGGTCAGGACCTATGGCGCATAACTATGCTCTTGACGCTGAAATGATGGAAGTTGTGAAGTAGGAGTTATCAATTATTCCTTGAATAAATCGCAAAATTGTATATAATAATTAACATAGAGAAAACTTGATTAAGATAGTGTTAAATAAAGAAAAAAGGAGTCTATTTTAAAATGGAAATTAAGAGTAATGTTAATGGAGAAGAGACAGTAATGGAACTTTCAGGATGGCTTGATACTCAAACTGCCCCTGAATTTAAGGAAGCAATTGATGGTATTGACAATACGACTAGCTCTCTCGTATTGGATTTAAAGGATTTAGAGTATATCTCATCTGCTGGTCTTAGGCAGTTGGTTGCGGCTCATAAAAAGATGAAGGGCAATTTAACTATTTGTAATGTTTCTAAAGAAATTCTGGATATCTTAAGAATGGCCGGCTTTGATAAGCGTTTAAATATTAAATGAAAAGACGTTCAATTCAACGGCATATTATTCTAGTATTCGCGGTAGGACTTGTTCTTGCTATTGTTGTTGGTGGTTTTTTGAGTTTTTACAGTAGCTATAAGATTGTTTTAAATCAGGGTGTGAACCTTGGTAGAGGCGGGGCGCATATTGTTGAAAAATATGTTTCTGATGTTGGAATTTTAGAGCTTTGTGATCCAAATAACAAAGAACAATATGAACAGGTTAGGGAGCAACTGCGAGTTGTTTGCAAGGAATTATTATTAGAGTATATTTATCTTTATACTGTAGATGAAGATGGACTTCGTCATTATATCTATGCAGTAGCAGAAGATGATGAGGAAGATAAAATGATTAGAGAGAATATTGTCCTTGGTTCGACCAGTAATATTCCTCTTAGTAAGCAGGAGAAGTCTGCCTTAAAAGACGATGAAACTGATGATGTTTGGGTTATGGGTAACGATTTTGGTGATACAGCTACCTGGATAACCCCTTTTCATGATGCTGACGGAAATGTTATTGCGCTAATTGGAACGGACTTCAGTTTGCGTATGGGAAAATCTCTGATTATTGAAAGATTTTTATCTAATATTATTCCTGTTGCACTTTTATTATTTCTGATTTTTATCACAATTTATATATTAATTCAAAGACGTGTTATTTCACCTGTTAGCTATATTTCAAGTCAGATGGAGGAGTTTGACCCTTCTGAAGAACCTAAGTATTTGAATATTAATTCAAGGGATGAGATGCAGCAAATTGCTGATGCCTTTGACAAAATGTCTAAGGACATTAGGGTTTATATTGAAAATATTGAAAGAATAACTGAGGAACAGGCTAGAGCTAAGGCGCAGATGGATGTTGCCAGAAATATTCAACATGGAATGGTTCCAGAAAACTATAATGATGAGGTTTTGGGAGCTTGTGTTAGCGCATCTATGCAGCCTGCGAGGGAAGTCGGTGGAGATTTCTATGATGGCTTTATGCTTAAAAATGGAAATTATTGCGGCTTTATTGGTGATGTATCTGATAAGGGTATTACGGCAGCACTATTTATGGTTATGGTAAAGTCAATGCTTAGAGATAATTTCAAACTTGGTCTTGACCCTGCCTCTGCTCTTAATCGTGTTAATGATGAGGTTTGTGAAGCTAATCCAGAAGGAATGTTTGCTACAGTTTTTGCCTTTGTTTTTGATGTTAATACTGGTGAATTTACCTATGCAAATGGTGGTCATAATTCGCCAATTATTATTAAAAATGATGGTAGTGAGTGGCTTAATCCAGACCCTGGAATTGCCCTTGGACTCTTTGAAGATGCGGGTATTGAAAATGGAAAGATTAGTCTTAAGGATGGCGAAGGAATTTTGATTTATACGGATGGAATTACCGATGCCGTTAATAAGAATAAGGAGTTCTTTGGTGAAGAAAGGCTTCAAAAGATTATCGATGAGAATAGTCCTAAAGAAAGTAGTGAGGCATTAAAACTTGTTAAGGAATCTGTTGAAAAGCATTTTGAAGGATGTGATCAATTTGATGATATGACCTTACTTGTTTTATATAGAAAGGCTCTTGACGAAGAACTTCCATTGGACTTTAAACTTCCTGTTGAGTTAAATTCATTTAATAAAATTAAAGAATTAATATTGAATTTAAATGTTAAAGATGAGAAGAAGGTTATACTTGCCTGTGATGAAGTTTTAGCAAATATTTGTGAGTATTCTGGTGCTGAGAATCTTTATTTTTATTATGAATTAAAGGAAGACGAATTAATTCTTAAGTTTATTGATGATGGAAAAGAATTTAATCCATTTGCTGAGGAAAATAGCGTAGAGAAGGACTTTGATGATCTGGATATGGGAGGAATGGGAATTGGGTTTATCAAAGGAATTGCTAAAGAATGTAAATGGGAATTTGTTGATAATAAGAATGTATTAACACTTATATTTTAACTCAGTCGGAGAAATCCCCCACCTCTAAGCGTTAGCGTAGGTGGGGGTTATGACAAACTATACTCAGTCGGGGTACAAGCTCCGACTGAGTTAAACGCTCCGCGAGGATGCGCACGGATTCGGACAGGAATTT
>JAILNN010000121.1 GCA_024691565.1 Lachnospiraceae bacterium
CCCTCATCAAAATCAACCCCTCTTGCTCTCTGAGCAAGCCTAATCTTATCCAGCTCATTAACTAAAATCGGAATAAATCTAAGCGCAATAGAAATCATTGTTGCAATATCATGGACCGGAAATTTAATGAGCTTCAAAGGCTTCATTAAACTCTCAAGTCCCTTCGCAAGGTTATTTGATGTAGTCGTATATGTCATAAGTGATGAAGCAGTCACCAAAAATATAAAACGAAGACTCACCTTAATCGCAAGTCTAAATCCCTCATGAGTTATCGTAAACTTATAGACATGAATCCAAACCTCTCCCTTAGTTCCAAAAAGATTCATAAGAAAGGCAATGATAATCAAAATCATAACCGGCTTAAGTCCTCTGAAAACATATCTAAAAGGGACTTTCGCAAGGCTATATGTCACAATCAAAAACACAAGTGGAACCAAAAAAACAATCGGTTCCCTAATCAAAAAAATTGAAACAATATATAAAAAAGTTATCAAAATTTTTGCTCTTGGATCCAAGCTATGAATTATTGAATTTTCTTTATAATATTGACCAATCGTAATACTAATATTCATAAAATTCCTAACTATTCCTTCAAATTAATTTGTTAATTTGCTTCTTTAAGCACCCTCAAAATTTCTTCAAAACAATCCTTCTTTCTAATCTTAGAAAGGTCAGGTTTATAACCCTTTTCTGAAACCTTCTTAAGTGCCTTCAAGGTCTCAGGTAAATCGAGTGACGTATTTGAGAGGAGCCCTGCATCATTAAACATCTCTGCCGGCGTTCCATCACCAATAATCTGACCGCCCTTTAAAACAAACATCCTATCAGCATATTCGGCAATTTCATCCATGGAATGAGACACCATAATAACTGTCTTCCCTTGATTTTCCTGCAGATCCTTAAAGAGCTTCATAACCCTTTCTGCATGCGCCGGATCAAGCCCAATCGTAGGCTCATCCAAGAGAATCACTTCAGGATTCATCGCAAGAATTCCCGCAATCGCAGCAAGTCTTTTCTGTCCACCAGACAGGCCAAATGGCGATTTCAAGAAATTCTCTTCGTCAAACCCCACACTTAAAAGCGCCTTTCTTGCTTCTTGTTCAGCTTCCTCATTTTTAAGACCAAGGTTTTTGGGTCCAAACATAACATCCTTTAAAACTGTAGCCTCAAAAAGCTGATACTCAGGATATTGAAAAACCATTCTAACAGCACTCTTTCCTTCTTTAGAAGTAACAGGAATGCCATTAATCGTAATCTCACCTTCAGACTTATCTAACCCCGATAAAAGCCTAAGTAGCGTCGATTTTCCAGAACCTGTATGTCCAGCAATCGCCGTAAACTTACCACTCTCAAACTCATAGTTCACATTATCCAGGGCCTTCACTCTAATTCCATTGTCATTATATTCATATGAAACATTCTCAACAACAAGGCTCATAAAAATTCCACTTTCTATAATAATTTATTATGGGAGCTCTACTCCTTCTTTCTCTAAAAATCCCTTTAGTTCATACTCAAAAGGCTGCCTTAAACCACAGTTTTTAAGCATCTCTTCATCAGAAAAAATACCCTTAGGTTCTCCCTCGCTAATCAAATTTCCCTTATTGAAAACTAAAATCTTATCTGCATCTAAAACCTCTTCAGGGAAATGTGTAATGTAAATAATAGTAATATTATATTTATGATTCAGCTCGCGGATAGTACTTAAAACCTCTTTCCTACCCTTCGGATCAAGCATCGATGTAGGCTCATCAAAAATAATACACTCAGGATTCATAGCAAGCACCCCAGCAATAGCGAGCCTTTGCTTCTGTCCTCCAGATAAAAATAGTGGCGAAGTATCTCTATACTCACCCTCCGAAAACTTCTCCATCGAAACCTTCTTCAAACTATCCTTAATTCTAACAATCATCTCGTCCCTTGGAACACCCAAATTCTGCGGTCCCTCAGCAACATCTTCCCAAACAGTAGATGCAATAATTTGATTGTCTGGATTCTGAAAAACAAGTCCACAGGTTGAACGAATATCAAACCAAGATTCACTCTCCCTAGTGTCCATCCCATTGACAAGCACTCGCCCTTCATTCGGAAAAATCAACGCATTAAGAAGTCTCGAAAGAGTTGACTTTCCAGAACCATTACTTCCCAGAACACCCACAAATTCACCCTTCTTAATGTGAAAACTCACATTCTTAAGGGCAACCGACTCATGCGGTTTTCCTTCTTCATCCGTATATCCATAACTATAATTAACATTCTCAACTCTAATCATAACTCTCCAACTTCTCACGTTTCAAGCACGCTTCAAACTCACGCACACCTCAAATTCAGGCACTCTTCAAATTCAAGCAAACCTCAAACTCAAGCAAAACTCAAATAAAAACACACTACCTTACATATCCTTGTAAACCGCTCTTTCGCCACCCACATATTTAGGGCGTCTTCTAGCCGCTAAAACAAAGGCTTTTCCTATATGCCTATTCTCAAGTCTCAAAGGCACAACCACATTATGAATATGCATTCCAATCATAACTCCGCCGATATCCATTCCTCCATCAGCCATAGCCTTAACATTTTCAACCACGATTGGAGCCTTAAATTTTTTATATGCCTCAACTGCAAAAGCCCCTCCAGCATGCGGTTGTGGAATAACATTCACTTCTTCAAATCCATACTTAATAGCCACGTCACTCTCTATAACAACAGCTCTATTTAAGTGTTCGCAGCACTGCACAGCCAGGTTAACACCTCTACTAGAAAGTTCCCCAGAAACCACCTTGTAAATTGCCTCTGCAGCTTCCTTACTAGATGCTGTTCCCAAATGCTCACCAATAGTCTCGCTAGATGAACATCCAACAATAAAAAGTGAGCCTTCCTTCAAATTTGCATTATCTAAAATTTCCTTAATAACAACCTTTGTATCTTCTTCAATCTGACTAATAATTCCCGACATAATCTTTCCCTTCCTAATTCTTCTAAAAATTATACACATACCATAAGTTACACTTTTTCAGAAAAAAGTTCAATAGAAAAAGCCAATTACACATAAAAAATATACGCATTTTCGCGACAAAACTAT
>JAILNN010000131.1 GCA_024691565.1 Lachnospiraceae bacterium
TGAGAAGATGTTTGATGGTGTTAAGGTTTCTAAGGTTAACACACTCAACGCTGCTGGAAAGACTCGCCGTCGTGGTAGAGTTGAAGGAAAGACAGCTAAGACTAAGAAGGCATATGTAACACTTACAGATGACAGCAAAGACATCGAAATCTTTGAAGGACTATAATCAATACAGGTTGTGTTGATTTCGAAATCTTCAGACATCGAAATCTTTGAAGGACTATAATGATAAGACAACCTGAAATTGAGGTTGATTGATAACTATAGGAAGTGCAACACAGAGGCTTCCTGATAAAATGAGAGGAGATAGTCATGGGAATTAAAACATTTAACCCATATACACCTTCCAGAAGAAACATGAGCGTTCTTGATAAGGCTGAAATCACAAAGAATAAGCCTGAAAAGTCACTTGTAGTTTCTTTAAAGAAGAACGCTGGTCGTAACAATCAGGGTAAGATCACTGTTAGACATCACGGCGGCGGATCTAGAAGGAAATACAGAATTATTGATTTTAAGAGAAATAAGGATGGTATTCCAGCAACTGTTAAGTCAATCGAATACGATCCAAATAGAACAGCAAATATTGCACTTATCACATATGCTGATGGAGAAAAGGCTTATATCCTTGCTCCAGAGGGACTTAAAGTAGGACAGACTATTATGAGTGGTCCTGAAGCAGAAATCAGAGTTGGTAATGCTCTTCCACTTGAGAACATCCCAGTTGGTTCTGAAATCCACAACATCGAGCTTTATCCTGGTAGAGGTGCTCAGCTTGTTCGTTCAGCTGGTAACTCAGCTCAGCTTATGGCTAAGGAAGGAAAGTATGCAACACTTCGTCTTCCTTCAGGTGAGATGAGAATGGTATTAAGCAGATGTCGTGCTACAATCGGTGGTGTTGGTAATGGCGAGCATTCACTTGTTAAGATTGGTAAGGCAGGACGTAAGCGTCACATGGGTATCAGACCTACTGTTCGTGGTTCCGTAATGAACCCTAATGACCATCCACACGGTGGTGGTGAAGGTAGAGCACCGGTTGGACGTCCAGGTCCATGTACTCCTTGGGGTAAGCCTGCTCTTGGTCTTAAGACTCGTAAGAAGAAGAATAGATCAAACAAGCTTATCGTAAGAAGAAGAAACGGTGATGTTATCAAATAAAGATTTACGAAAGGAGTCATTATGGCACGTTCATTAAAGAAAGGACCATTTGCAGACGAAAGCCTTCTTAAGAAGGTTGAGGAAGTAAATAAGGCAAATGACAAGACAGTTATTAAGACTTGGTCACGTCGTTCTACAATTTTCCCATCATTTGTTGGACTTACATTCGCAGTACATGATGGAAGAAAGCATGTTCCTGTATATGTAACAGAAGACATGGTTGGTCATAAGCTTGGTGAGTTCGTTGCAACAAGAACTTACAGAGGACATGGCAAGGATGAGAAAAAAGGTAAGAAGTAATAATAGATTTTAACAGAATTTTCGAAAGGAGGTTTCAACAATGGCTAATGGTCATAGAAGTCAGATAAAGCGTGAAAGAAACGAGAACAATAAAGACAGAAGACCTTCTGCAAAGTTATCTTATGCAAGAGTATCTGTAACAAAGGCATGTTTCGTACTTGACGCTATCAGAGGCAAAGATGTTGAAACAGCAATCGCAATATTAACATACAATCCAAGATATGCATCAAGCATTATCTTAAAGCTCTTAAATTCAGCTGTTGCTAACGCTGAGAACAACAATGGTATGAGTCGTGATAATTTATATGTTGAAGAGTGTTTTGCAAACAAGGCACCTACATTAAAGAGAATCAGACCTAGAGCTCAGGGTAGAGCATACAGAATCGAAAAGAGAATGAGTCACATTACAGTTGTTTTAAACGAAAGATAATTAAAACGAACGCTTAATAAATTCGGCTATGCCGAACTTCTAAGAGTATCGAAAGGAGTTTAACAATGGGACAGAAGGTTAACCCACATGGATTAAGAGTCGGCGTTATCAAGGATTGGGATTCCAGATGGTTCGCAGAGGGTAAGGATTTTTCTGATAACCTTGTAGAGGATCACAAGATCAGAGAATTCGTAAAGAAGAAGCTCTATAGCGCTGGAATTTCAAAGGTTGAAATCGAAAGACCGACTGATAAAATCAGAGTAATTATTCATACAGCTAAGCCTGGTTTCGTAATCGGAAAAGGTGGTGCTGAAATTGAGAATTTAAAGAAAGAGCTTGCTAAGATTTTAGATAAGCCAAAGGCTCTTGATATCAAGATTATGGATATCAAGAATCCAGATAAGGAAGCTCAGCTTGTTGCAGAAGCAATCGCTGCTCAGCTTGAAGCTCGTATTTCATTCCGTCGTGCAATGAAGTCAGTTATGTCAAGAACAATGAAGTCAGGCGCTAAGGGAATTAAGGCTGCTTGTTCAGGTCGTCTTGGTGGTGCTGATATGGCACGTACAGAATTCTATGTTGAGGGTACAATTCCTCTTCAGACACTTCGTGCAAACATCGACTATGGTTTTGCTGAGGCTGACACAACTTATGGTAAAGTTGGTGTTAAGGTTTGGATTTACCATGGTGAAGTTCTTCCTACTAAGAAGAATGATAAGAAATCAGTTAAGGAAGGGAGCGATAAATAATGTTAATGCCTAAAAGAGTAAAGCATCGTAAGCAGTTCCGTGGTACGATGAAGGGTAAGGCTTTAAGAGGAAACCAGATTTCTAATGGTGAATATGGTATCGTTGCTCTCGAGCCTTGCTGGATTAAGTCTAATCAGATAGAGGCAGCCCGTGTTGCCATGACTCGTTACGTAAAGCGTGGTGGACAGATTTGGATTAAAATCTTCCCTGACAAGCCAGTTACAGCAAAGCCTGCTGAAACTCGTATGGGTTCAGGTAAGGGTTCACTTGAATATTGGGTAGCAGTAGTTAAGCCAGGTAGAGTTCTTTTTGAAATCGCCGGAGTACCAGAAGAAACTGCAAGAGAAGCACTTCGTCTTGCTTCTCATAAATTACCTGTTAAATGCAAGATTATTTCTCGCGAGGATTTAGCTCGTGAAGTAGCTGCAAGAGAAGGAGGTGCCGGCAATGAAGCGTAAACAGTATATGGAAGAGCTTACAGCTAAGACAGTTGCCGAGCTGAATGAGGATTTAACAGCAGCAAAGAAAGAGTTGTTTAACCTCAGATTCCAGAATGCAACTAATCAGCTGGATAACACAGGAAGAATTAAAGAAGTTAAGAAAAATATTGCACGTATTCAGACCGTGCTCAGTTATAAGGTTGATTAAAATCAAGCATTTACTTCAGGAAGGAGGAAGTTCTCGTGGAGAGAAATCTTAGAAAAACCCGTGTGGGCATGGTAGTAAGCGATAAAATGGATAAGACAGCTGTTGTAGCTGTAGTAGATAACGTAAAGCATCCACTTTATAATAAAATCGTAAAGAGAACCCGTAAGTTAAAGGTTCATGACGAAGAAAATACATGCAAGATCGGTGATAGAGTAAGAGTAATGGAAACAAGACCATTGTCAAAGGACAAGAGATGGAGACTTGTAGAAGTCATCGAGAGAGCTAAGTAATTATTTGAACACCGCAAATGCGGAAGATTTGGAGGTAATCATGGTACAGCAGGAAACCAGATTAAAAGTAGCCGATAATACAGGTGCCAAAGAGCTTCTCTGCATCCGAGTTATGGGTGGTTCAGTTAGAAGATATGCTGGTATTGGTGATATTATCGTTGCTTCTGTAAAAGACGCAACACCGGGCGGCGTTGTAAAGAAGGGCGATGTTGTTAAAGCTGTTGTAGTGCGTACAGTTAAGAGCACAAGACGTCCTGATGGTTCATATATTAGATTCGATGATAACGCAGCAGTTATCATTAACCCTGACAAGACACCAAAGGGAACACGTATCTTTGGACCAGTTGCAAGAGAATTAAGAGACCATAAGTTTATGAAGATAGTTTCATTAGCACCGGAAGTACTTTAATTATTAGGAGGGTGTAAAAATGGCAACCAGTAAAATTAAGAAGGGCGATACTGTTAGAGTAATCGCTGGAAAAGATAAAGGCCGTGAAGGTAAAGTAACAGCCGTAAAGAACGGAAAAGTTACAATTGAGGGCATTAATCAGGTAACAAAGCACTCAAAGCCATCTCAGGCTAATCCACAGGGAGGAGTTACAACTTTCTCTGCACCTATGGATATTTCAAATGTAATGTATGTCAGCAATGGCAAGGTTTCTCGTGTAGGCTTTAAGGTAGAGAACGGACAGAAGGTTCGTGTTGCTAAGGCTACAGGCGAGACCATAGACTGATGATAAGGAGGATTTCCAAGGTGAGTAATCGTTTAAGAGATGAATACGAGAATAGAATCGTTGGCGAGTTAACAAAAAAGTTTGGTTATAAGAATGTTATGCAGGTACCTAAGCTTGCCAAGATTGTTATCAACATGGGTGTTGGTGAAGCTAAGGAAAATTCTAAAGTTCTTGATGCAGCTATGTCAGATCTCGCTATTATATCAGGACAGAAGCCTATTCAGACAAAGGCTAAGAATTCAGTAGCTAACTTCAAAATCCGTGAAGGACAGGCAATCGGATGTAAGGTAACACTTAGAGGCGATAGAATGTATGAGTTCTTTGATAGACTTGTAAATCTCGCTTTGCCACGAGTTCGTGACTTTAGAGGAGTTAATCCTAATGCATTCGACGGAAGAGGTAACTATGCACTTGGTATCAAGGAGCAGCTTATCTTCCCTGAAATCGAATACGATAAGGTTGATAAGGTTCGTGGTATGGATGTAATAGTTGTTACTACAGCTAATACAGACGAAGAGGCAAGAGAGCTTCTCGGAGCTTTCGGTATGCCTTTTAAGAAGAACTAATCTAACAAAGGTTTTTTTCAAGAAAGGAATCATTAAAGATGGCTAAAACATCAATGAAGATTAAGCAGCAGAAAAAGCCTAAGTTTTCAACAAGAGCTTATACACGCTGCAGAATATGTGGTCGCCCACATTCAGTTTTAAAGAAATACGGAATCTGCAGAATCTGCTTCCGTGAGTTAGCATACAAAGGTGAAATTCCAGGTGTTAAGAAAGCAAGCTGGTAAGAGGAGGAAAACAAAAATGATGACGAGTGATCCTATTGCAGATATGCTTACAAGAATTCGTAACGCAAACGCTGCAAAGCATGATACTGTAGATGTTCCTAGTTCAAAGATGAAGGTTTCTATCGCAGAAATCCTTTTGAATGAAGGATTCATCAAGAAATATGAGTTAGTAGATAATAAGCAGGGATTCAAGGATATCCACATCACATTGAAATATGGCAAGAACAAGAATGAAAAGCTTATTTCAGGAATTAAGAGAATTTCTAAGCCAGGATTAAGAATTTATGTTGGCGTTGAAGATCTCCCTTCAGTACTTGGTGGACTTGGTATAGCTATTGTATCAACTAATAAGGGTGTTATGACTGACAAAGAAGCTAGAAAGAACAACGTCGGTGGCGAAGTTCTTGCATTTGTTTGGTAATAACAAGAAGTTAATAAATATACACATTATTTAAAAAATGGAGGTAGACGGCATGTCACGAATTGGAAGAATGCCTATCGCTATACCTGCTGGAGTAACAGTTGATATAGCAGAAAATAATACAGTGACTGTAAAAGGACCAAAGGGTGAACTTAAGAGAGTCCTTCCTGCAGAAATGCAGATAGTTCAGGAAGGAGACGAAATTAAAGTTTCCAGACCTAACGATTTAAAGAAAATGAAATCTTTACACGGACTTACAAGAAGTCTTATCAATAACATGGTAGTTGGAGTAAGCGAAGGTTACCAGAAGATTCTTGAAGTTAACGGTGTAGGTTACAGAGCTCAGAAGCAGGGAAAGAAGCTTACATTGTCTCTTGGATATTCACATCCAGTTGAGATGGAAGATCCTGAGGGAATCGAAGTTGAAGTTCCAGATCAGAACAAGATCATTGTTAAGGGAATCGATAAGGAAAAGGTTGGACAGTACGCTGCTGAAATTAGAGAAAAGAGAGCACCAGAGCCATATAAGGGCAAAGGTATTAAGTACGCTGATGAAGTTATCAGACGTAAGGTTGGTAAGACAGGTAAATAATTCATAGTAATTGACAGAGTTTTATCCAACATACGTCAAATATTGTTAAAGGAGATTAATCAGATGATAAGTAAAAAATCTAGAAAAGATGTTCGTACAAGAAAACATTATAAAGTACGTAATCGCCTTTCCGGAACAAGCGAAAGACCACGTCTTGCAGTATTCAGAAGTAACAATCATATGTATGTTCAGATCATTGATGATGAGGCTCAGAATACACTTGTTTCTGCTTCAACACTTCAGAAGGAAGTTAGTGAGGGCTTAGAGAAGACGAACAATACAGAAGCAGCTGCAAAGCTTGGAACTGTAATCGGACAGAGAGCCAAGGAAAAAGGCATAACAACTGTTGTTTTTGATAGAGGCGGTTTTATATACGCAGGCAAGATTAAGGCATTAGCCGATGCTGCAAGAGAAGCCGGATTAGAATTTTAATTAGGAGGACGAATATGAAACGTACAATTATAGATGCCAGCGAATTAGAATTGGAAGATAATGTCGTTAATATCAAGCGTGTCACCAAGGTTGTTAAGGGTGGACGTAACATGAGATTCAGCGCATTAGTTGTAGTTGGCGATAAGAACGGACATATTGGTGCAGGAATCGGTAAAGCAGCAGAAATTCCTGAGGCTATTCGTAAGGGTAAGGAAGAAGCTACTAAGAAGCTTATTGAAGTTCCACTTGATGAAAACGGTTCAGTGCCACATGACTATACAGGTAACTTTGGAAGTGCTTCAGTGCTCATTAAGAGAGCTCCTGAAGGTACTGGTATCATCGCAGGTGGTCCTGCCCGTGCAGTACTTGATCTTGCAGGATACAAGAACATCCGTACAAAGTCACTTGGTTCAAACAACAAGCAGAATGTTGTTCTTGCTACAATCGAAGGTTTAAAGGCATTAAAGACACCTGAAGAGATTGCAGCTTTACGTGGAAAGAGCGTAGAAGAATTAACAAAATAAAAGGAATGGAGAAAAATCATGGCAGGAAAATTAAAGATTACATTAAAGAAGTCCACCATTGGAGCTATTCCTAAGCATCGTGCAACCGTTGAAGCTTTAGGTTTAAAGAAGTTAAACAGCACAGTTGAACTTCCAGATAACGAAGCTGTCAGAGGCATGGTATGGCATGTTAAGCACCTTGTTGAGGTGGAAGAAATTTAATATTATTTCATGAATACACGCTGTTCACGACCATTTTTGGTTGTGAACGGTTTTGTGCTATTTATAACAAGTCAGATTTTACTTGATTTTATTGTAAATCTAACTTAAAATCTCATAGTGAGAAAAAATTAAAGCGAGGGGACTCACCCCGTTAGTGAAAGAGAGGAAAAAAATAATGAATTTATCAAATTTAAGTCCAGCTGCTGGTTCAAAGCAGAGAAATGACTTCAGACGTGGTCGTGGTCATGGTTCAGGAAACGGAAAGACTGCTGGTAAGGGACATAAGGGACAGAAGGCTCGTTCAGGAGCACCACGTCCAGGTTTCGAAGGTGGTCAGATGCCTCTTTACAGACGTATTCCTAAGAGAGGTTTCACAAACATCAATTCTAAGGAAATCGTTGCAATCAACCTTGATAAGCTTGAGGTATTTGATAACGATGCTACAGTTACAGTTGAAGCTCTCATCGAAAAAGGCGTTATTAAGAAGGCTTGTGATGGAGTTAAGATACTTGGAAATGGAGAATTAACCAAAAAGCTCAATGTACAGGTAAATGCTTATAGTAAGAGTGCAAAAGAAAAGATTGAAGCTTTAGGTGGAAAAGCCGAGGTGATCTAATACATGAACAATGTTATTGAAAAATTGCGAAATGTGTGGATGACCAAGGATTTAAGAAAAAGAATCATTTACACATTACTTACACTTATTGTTGTAAGAATTGGTTGTCAGCTTCCTCTTCCAGGAGTTGACTCAACAGTTATTAAGGACTTTTTTGAGCAGAACTCATCACTTGACTTATTTAACCAGTTGACCGGTGGTTCTTTCTCTGAAATGTCAATTTTTGCATTGAATATCACACCATACATCACTGCATCCATTATTATTCAGCTTCTTACAATTGCTATTCCTAGACTTGAGGAGCTCCATAAAGATGGTGAAGAAGGAAGAAAGAAACTTGCTGAGTATACAAGATATCTTTCAATCATCCTTGCTGTTATGGAAAGTGCTGCTATGGCTATCGGATTTGGTAGACAGGGATATTTAACAGATGGTGTTACATTCACTTCTGTTGCTATCTGTGTAGTTTCACTTACAGCAGGTGCATCATTCCTTATGTGGTTAGGTGAGCAGATTACAGAGAACGGTATTGGAAATGGTATTTCTATTATCCTTCTTTACAACATCGTTTCAAGAATGCCACAGGATATTCAGTCATTAGTGGAAAAGTATGTAACAGGTGCAAGCAACATTACAAGCGGAATCATTGCTGGAATTATTATTACAGTAATCCTTGTTGGAATGGTTGTATTTATCATCTATCTTTCAGATGGTGAGAGAAGAATTAACGTTCAGTATTCTAGTAAGACAATTGGTAGAAGAAGAGTTGGAGGACAGGCTTCATATATTCCTCTTAAGATTAACACTGCTGGTGTTATTCCTATCATCTTCGCTGGTTCACTTTTCCAGATGCCAATCGTTATTGCAAGCTTTGCAGGCGTTCAGCCTTCAACAGCTAAAAGTGCTAGCACACTTGAAAAGGTACTTGCTTATCTTAACCAGAACAACTGGTGCGATATTAGTAGTTTATCAAAGTTCAAGTATACAATCGGCCTTGTAGTTTACATCGCTCTTGTTATTTTCTTTGCTTACTTCTACACAGCAATTACATTTAACCCACAGGAGATTTCTTCTAACATGAAGAAACAGGGTGGATTTATTCCAGGTATCAGACCTGGTAAGCCAACTCAGGATTATCTTACAAATGTACTTAACAACATCATTATGATCGGTGCAATCGGACTTAGTTTCGTTGCTTTCGTTCCAATCTTCTTCTCAGGAGCATTTGGAGCTAACGTATCATTCGGTGGAACATCACTTATCATCGTTGTAGGTGTAATCTTAGAGACATTGAAGCAGATTGAATCCAGAATGGTTGTAAGACACTATAAGGGATTTTCATCATAATGAATTAAATAATGCGCCAAGATAAGGCTTATTTTAAGGCTTCCCATAAGTTCATGGGGAGCCTTTTGTCATTGACAAGAACCTTCTAAATATGGTCAGTAATATGCTATCAGTTTATAATATATGTATTAATGTCGTGTTATAAGGAGATATTTTGCTATAAATTTAGGGACCTAATTTTCTCAAATAATCCGAGGACGAAAAAGTACACAAATGTAGCATTTAATTTGATGTTACCATATTTATACGAGGAGGTATGTCTATGAAAAAAAGGAAAAAGAATTATTCCAAGGCTATTTTGACCTATATGTTGGCCTTTGCCTTATGTGTTACCATGTTTCCAGTTGAGACTAGAAATGTGAAGCATGCAGCGGCTGAATCAGCGGTAGTGATAGCTTCAGGAACCTATGTTAGGAAATCTGCTACTAAAATTGTAATTAATTACTACTCTAATTCAGCTGGTACACTTTATTATAAGGTGTATTCTACTGATACAACATTGACGGCAGATGAGCTCGTTACGAATGGCTCAGAATATGGAACTGCCGTTGTTGAAAATAAGATAAACCAAGTAACGCTTGAAGAAGCGAATGAAATGTATTCGGGCGAAAAGTACGTTTTACTTTGTGTTAAGGATTCAGAGGGTAATTTAAGTAATGTTTTAAAAATTAAGGTGGAGTATGACGTCTGCATAAATGAAGATTTCGATATCTATAAATATGATAATACATCGGCATTTTATGCTAATAATTCATCCACATACGACTTTGTTGAGGATCCATTTGACAGCACGAATTACGTGTATAGAATAAATGGAGATAACAGAAATAACTGTGGTGTCGGTGTAATAGAAAGCAATACGGATACTATTGTTCTGGAAGGAAGGGTATATTCTGGTAATAATTTACCTTCGTTTGGATTTGGAATTTCAGCATGTACCAGTTCACGTTGGAACGAGTGGTACAATGATCGCGCTGGCGTAGTTGTGGATAATGGAGTATGGAAGTCTCATGCAACAGGTGTCGAAGATACTGTTCTTACAAATTTATCAGAAACCACAGCGCAGGGAAACACCTGGTATACAATTAGAATTGTATATGATTATAGCAGAAATCTTTATGATGTTTTTGTAAATGGAGAGAAGGCGAACAATGAGCCTATTCAAGGATATTCTGGAAATTCCAATGCAGGTGTGTATTTAAAGTCATCAACTGGTCAGGACACATATTTCGATGATATAACTCAATATAATTTAAAGAGTACAAATGGTTCGGTAGTAGAATTTTCATCAGATTCAATGACATATACTAAACCGCAGACAATTACGCTTTCTACACCGCTTAAAGGAAGAGATATTTACTATACTACGGACGGAACTTATCCAGATATGAACTCTAATCTTTATGATGATGGAGTTGATATAGATAACACAACGACGATTCGTGCAGTAGGTTACTACAATGGCAAGGAAGAGAGTATTGCTACGGAAGAAACATATACATTTACCGGAGCTCCGTTAATAAAGTCTGAAAGCTTTTATAGGAATAATGCAACAACAGTGAATATGGTTATTAGAGGTGATGTTAATGGTACCTTCTACTACATGGTAACTTCTTTGGAAGGAAGTTATACTGCTGAGGAAATTGTAAGCTCTGGAACAGAATATACGGGTACAACTCATAAAGAGAATACTGTATCTATGTTAAAGCTGACTGATAGTAACGGAATTAGTACTGGAGAAAAATTTGTTTATGTTTGTTTAAAAGATGATGATGGAACATTAAGTAATGTTCTTACTTTTGATTTTAAACATGATATTTATTATAGTGACACATTTGAAACCTTTATCGCTGGTGTAGATGTGAATGAGAATGAATTTTTTGGTGAATATGGCGAGAATTATGGATATGCTCTAGATCCAAGTGACAGCGATAACATAGCTTTCAGGTCAGTCGGAACTAATAGACCAGTTAAACCTATTGGGCTTGTGGGAAGTACTGCTGACACCGTTATTGTTGATGCAAAAATTATGTCTGATTCTGACGACGCATTTTTTAATTATGGTATTGCCGGATGTACCAGTTCACGTTGGAATGAATGGTATTATGACCGTGCAGGTATCGTATATGAAGACGGTGTTTGGAAGTCAAGAGCTACAAATAGAGACGATGTAGTTCTAACTGGATTTGAAAACCTAACCGTATTAAAAGATACTTGGTACAACGTTAGATTTATATATGATGTTAATAAAAATGTTTATGATATTTATATTAATGGAATTAGAGGAAATGAAGAGTCAATTGCAGGTGGAAATGACAAAGGTAATGCAGGAATTTTCATGACATCTATAGCAGGTCAGAGTCTATATTTAGATGATGTAGAAGCTTATTGCTTGAGTAGCACTGATGGCTCAATTGTTAATTTTTCTCCTGAATCTATTAGTGTAACTAAGGCGCAGCAAATTAAGCTTTCAACAGCGGCTTCGGGAAAGGATATTTACTATACAACAGATGGAACATATCCGTCTACAGAATCTACAAAATATACAGAAGAATTTACTGTTGATAAAACTACGACAGTTAGGGCGCTTGCATATTGTGATTCAAAAGCTGAGAGTGTGGCGTATGAGGAGACATATACCTTTAGTGATAAGCCGGAAATTAGCTCGGAGAGCTGGTATAGGAGCTCTGAAACTGCATTTGCAGCTAAACTTATGAGTACTGTGGCAGGTACTTACTATTACAAGGTAACTTCTGCTGATAAAACATTTACAGCTGAAGAAATAGTGAGTGAAGGTACTGAATATACGAGTGCTACACAGGAAGAAAATGCGATTATGAATCTATCTTTGGATAGTAATGCAGGAATTTTTGCGGGTGAGAAGCATATTAGTCTTTGCCTTAAGGATAAGGATGGAACTTTAAGTAATGTTATTAAGTTCGACGTTATGCATGACAGGCAGTTTAGTGAAGATTTTGAAATATATACAGAAAACACAACTTCAGGAGGCTATTATCCTTATGCTTCAGGAAGATATTATTATACAACAGATCCTAACGATTCTGACAATATGGTATATGCTTTAAGTGGCACTGATAGGCCCGTTAGTATGGTTAGACTTACTGGAAGTGATAGAGATACCTTTGTTATGGAGGGAAGCTTTACTTCTAATTCTGATTCTGCAAATATGGGTATTGGAATCGCTGGTTTAACTTCTTGGTATTATGGTGAGTGGTATTATGACCGTGCTGGTGTGGCTGTTGTTAATGGTGAATGGATGTCTAGAGTTACAGACAAGGATGATGAAGCTTTGACTAATATGGTGGGAGAGAAAGTTAAAGCAAACACTAAATATACGGTGAGAATTGTATATGATATTTCGAAAAATCTGTTTGATGTTTATATTGATGGAAAAAAGGCTAATGATGAGCCAATAGAAGGTGGTAATGTAAAAGGAGATGCTGCAATTTTCTTTACTTCTTCAACGGGACAGATTACATATTTTGATGATATTGAAGGATATTGCCTTAAAAAAACTGCTGATTCAGTTGTGGAATTTTCTCCTACATCAATGACTATGACGAAGGAAAAAGAG
>JAILNN010000136.1 GCA_024691565.1 Lachnospiraceae bacterium
TTCTTTTTCCAAGTTCTGAAAAGCCATAGACAGTGAATCGGTTCTCTTCGGATGTGGACTGTTCCCTTGCGAATATATCAAGAGTTCCGTCAGTAAATACTTCAAGCTGGTCAATTAACTCCCTGGCCGATTCATTATCCATCTCATTTTCCTGCAGATATTCCCTCATTGAACGAATAGTAGGACAAGGAATATCACCTCGCTTTTTCGGTTTTGTACTTAAGTACTCATTAAAATACTTGTTATACATACTTCTGATAGCCCTATCAATAACAGCTATATGCCTACTGGTAAGAGCTGTCGGCTTTAATGCCTGCTCACATATTGCATAAGCAAACTCCGCCTTTTCAGCAATGAATCTTTCTTTATCCGGTACATTTTCCGGTACGTGGAAAGGATTAATATAAAATACATTCTCAGCTGACTGTGTAAGATTAATATATTGACCATTCCATTTCTCGGCAATACCCTTGTATTCTGACATCGGATCTATAACTACGATATCATCATTTGAAAAACAAAGGACCTGGCCCATCTCCATCTTTTCCTGGAAGGACTTACCGGAACCCGGAACTCCAAAGACCATTCCATTTCCATTTTTAAGTTTTTTTCGATTACCCAAAATCAGATTTTTTGACACCTTATTGAATCCATAGCAATATCCGTATTCATGATCTATTTCCTGAACATTAAACGGAGTGAATACCGACAATGATTCAGTAGTTAGAGAACGCATTGTATCAAGGAACCTGGCCCCTGTTGGAAGCGTTGTATTCATACCATCCAGCTGATTATATGAATGTGGTACAAGCTCCATATTGTAACCGGACCCAATAATCATTATCTTCTCTTTTCTTTCTTCAAGTTCCTCCATTGAATCCGCACGAATCAGGACTGTTATTCCTACAAAGAAGAGTCTCTCATCAAAAGAACGGAGACTATCAAGCATTTCCTCCGATTCACGCTGCTGCATTCTCTTCTCGTAAGAAATATTACTTGAATAATCTCCGTTTTCATTCTTTTTCTCTTGTTCTTTATTTATACTGCGCTCGTTTCCCATATATTTTTTCATTACCAGATTATAAGCATAATGATTATCCATAGGCTCACAATCCATTGTAATAATTACAGGAAACGGAACATTTGCAAGTTCTGTTAAAAAGACATCCGAAAGCCCACTGGCAAACTGCCTGACAAATAGCGTACAGGCAACCTTTCCTTCTTCCATTTCTATGTATTCTTTATGCTCACGAATTGAAGTGTTTATGATATCATTTCTCCAATCCCTACGAAGCCTTAAATACTCATCCCAGTCAAAGTTAAAGGTTTCTTCCCTTCCCATACGATAAAAGCTGTGTAAGGCTCTTAAACGGTCCGTAGCATCCAAAGGAATCAATGCACTGCCTAACCTATGAAAAAGCTGCTGCATAGAAAACTCAATGGTATTAAAGTATGTCCTGGCGCTCTCAAAGTCAGTTTTATAACAGCTGACTATAAAATATCTGGACTGTAATAACCCATCTCTGCCTTTTTCTAACCTCTCCTCTATCAACTTATGATATTCATTGGCCAGTGGCTCTAATTCCTTGTTTACAGCTTTATGCAGGATTGTTTCACGAAGCCGTTGATTATCTGCATAATGATTACTCACAATTATCTTATAGGACACGTTCATTGAATTTAAGAGCATACGAAACTGCCTGATTGTCTGCTCCTTTTCTATCTCATCCTGAGTAGAAAAATTTATATCTTCAAAAAGATACATCTTATCAAAAAGATGAACACCCTTCTTCTTTTCCAGTTCAAATATTCCTTCTTCCGATATTTTATATATCGGAATAGTATCTTGTACACAATAAGGAACCTTATAAATCTTCTCTGTTTGCCTTTTATAAGCTTTCTCTATCTTAAACATCCCTTTATTTTATCCTCGCTTTCTTCGTCTTCTTTTCGGTATCCGTTGACACCTTTTGCTTATTAGATTTATTCTTAGGCTTCTTTTCTGTCTTTTCTCTGTCCTTTATGATATCTTCAATAACATTCTTATTTATAGGATCCTCAAATAACCCATAATTATTTTCTCTAAAGCTATAATAATTACCGCTTCCACCTGCTATTATTATGTGATCCACAACCGGGACATTTAAGAGCTTACCGGCCTGTATAACTCTTTCAGTCATAACATAATCCTCTGTACTGGGACTGCAGTCTCCTGAAGGATGAGAATGAAATAACATCACTCGGCAGGAATTACTAAGAATCGCACTCTTAAACACGTTTTGAATAGGCACATATGCACTTGAAATATCTCCTACACTTACTAAATTATAATTAATCGGCCTACTCTTAACATCCAGATTAACAACACAGACATATTCTCGGTCCAATGTAGATAACAGCTCACTCATTACAGCTATAGCTTCCTTGGGAGAACCCATATTTTCTTTACTATATAGGTTATCAGCCTCTGAAACAATAAGACGTATTCTCACATTCTTTAAGACATTTTTACCTTCTTCAAGAGCATTCTCTTCCTCATTTTTCATCATCTTCCTCCAAATTAGTTTCTATCACTATAATTCCACCCGGATTATTTTTATTTATATAAGCTGAAAGTTCCTGCATAGATGTAAATACCAGAATCCTAATTCCATCAAAACCCTCCTTTCCACTATAATCACCTGCCATATGTACTCCTCTTTTGTTTTTTCACTATATTTTCACTAACCATTGTCTGATCCTGCTTA
>JAILNN010000148.1 GCA_024691565.1 Lachnospiraceae bacterium
CGTGGTATTTTTGATGTTAGGTTGTACTGTTGCAGGAATCTTAATTGGAGTTGTATTTACAAATATTTACAGGAAGAGAAGAGAGAAGAAAGTAGAGAAGGTGTGATTTATTCTTTTTGGGAGTTTTGTGTTTGGAGTTTTGGGGCCCGGCCAGGGATGGTCGGGCCTTTTTTTGTTGAGGGTTTGGGTCCAGCCGGGGATGGTCGGGTCTTTTGCTTGATTACGTCGGGATAGGCAAGAACTAAGGGGAATCGCCGTAGAAAATCCATGATTTTGGGAAATATTACGTCGGGATAGGCAAGAATTAAGGGGAATCGCCGTAGAAAATCCTTGATTTTGGGAAATATTACGTCGGGATGGGCAAGAGTTAAGGGGAATCGCCGTAGTAAATCCTTGATTTTGGGAAATATTACGTCGGGATAGGCAAGAATTGGGGAATATCGCCGTAGTAAATCCTTGATTTTGGGAAATGTTACGTCGGGATAGGCAAGAATTAAGGGGAATCGCCGTAGTAAATCCATGATTTTGGGAAATATTACGTCGGGATAGGCAAGAGTTAAGGGGAATCGCCGTAGTAAATCCTTGATTTTGGGAAATATTACGTCGGGATGGGCAAGAATTAAGGGGAATCGCCGTAGTAAATCCTTGATTTTGGGGAATATTACGTCGGGATAGGCAAGAATTGGGGAATATCGCCGTAGAAAATATCCCAGAAATCAGCATGCACATGATTTCTGGGATTTATATATGAGAAGAAAATATAACATAATCTAATCTACTTTGTTTAGAGTTACTAACCAACAATGAATTCAATTTAAGTATAATTCAAGTTTAATTCTACTGAACCGTTACTGCTACTTCGCAGACAAGACCGTTTGCAGTGTATGTATAGATTGTGCAGGTGCCGACACTTACGCCGGTTACACGACCTTTAGTATCTACGGTTGCTACACTTGAATTTGAGGTGCGGTAGCGTAGCTTTGAACATACTTTTGCTGGAAGATGCTTTTTGTTTTTGTTTGCGAGGGTTACCTTCGCCTTTATTTTTAGACTTTTTGCTACCTGTATGTTTAGGTTTTGTTTTGTGATTTTTATTTTCTTTGCGTTAGTATATTTTGAATTTTTGCTTCCTACAAGGTAAACTTTTTCACAAGTTGATAATGAAGTTTGTTCATTGTTTACGTTTTTATAGGCTTCTACGTATACGCATAGAATCTTCTTAAAGTTTATTTTCTTGCCAGCAATTTTCTTGATTTTTATTCTTGTTTTTAAGTTTGTTTCTATTACCTTTATAGGAGTTGTTGATTCATTACCTAGGTATGAAACATATATTTTATAGCCATCTGAGAGACTTGCTTTATTCCATTTTATTATTAAGTATTGTCCTTTTTGGATTACCTTCACTCCAGTACTTAGTGCAATATATGCATTATTCTTTGCTGCTTCTAGTTCTGCATTTGTTACACTTGTTCCAGAAGTTGAACTTGCAGATGAATTATTGCTTGTACCGTTGTTTGAAGAGTTTCCTGTGCTTGCATTTGAGGTGTTTCCGGAAATTGAACCATTAGAAGCAGTTGAACTTGAATCTATGGAAGTTCCTGAATTGGAGCCATCAGAAGCAGAAGTGCCAGAGCCGTCTGATGAACCCGAGCCTGAGCCATCTGATGAGCCTGAGCCAGAACCCGAGCCTGAGCCATCTGAGGAACCCGAGCCTGAGTCATCTGAACTGCCGGAGCCACCAGATCCATCTGAACCTGAATTTCCTGAATCTGAACTTGGCGATGCACTTGGATTTAAAGTGCTACCAGGATCAGAACTACCGGAATCTGAACTGCCAGAATCAGAGTTGTCAGCATCCATAGTTGGTGATGGGCTTGGACTTGCGGTTGTTTGTGTTGCATCGATAGCTGCGACCGCCTGTTTTGCAATATTTAGAGCAGTTTCTAACGCTGATGATGCTCTTTCTACAATTGTAGAAGTAAGAGTATCTGAAGCTAAATATAGGTTTGCTGTATCGATAGCTTCCTTTAAATCAGCGGCTATTTCATCATAATTATCATTGCCACTTATCTCGCTATAATAGCTTTCGGCCTCACTAATAACTGCACTTAAAGGTGATGTATCAACATCTTTTACGGTGACGGTTAATTCGTCTGATACCGTGTAGTAGTTAGTGTTTGTTGGAGTTAGGGTTGCACTGAAACTGTGTTCACCCACATCACCAACACTTTCCGTTTCGTCGTTCCAGGACCATGTACCTTCTGAGGTTTCTGGAATTGATACATCTGCAAGTGTTTGACCGACATATGCTGTAATGCCTGATGGCTTTTCATAGTCTGTCAAAGCTGCCTTTGAGATTGTGACCTTTATGCAATTTGCCTCGGTTTCATTATATGTTTCATTTCCGATAACCTTGTACCATACATAGTAGGTTCCAGCGTCAGTCGCTGTTGGAAGAGTAGTCGCATATAAAGAATCACTACATGATTCGCTACTTTGATTTACTGCATAGTACATGGTTGCGCTGTCTTCGGTTGAGCCAGCGGATATAAGTGTTTGAGCGTCGCCATTATATATAAGGTCTTCAACTGCTGTTGGAGCCGTATATTCATATATATTTTCTGCAGCCTCTTCAGATATATTTGATGTGAAGGCCTTTAGGCGGGCCGAACATTTTTTCTCATTATCTGAAGTTGAAGTGCTTGAGTCTGAAAGGTCATGCCATGATTTTTTAGATGAATACTTTTCATAGCTTTGGCCGGCAGAAACCGTATTTTCATATTTTATTGTAGATTCTGTATATGAAGAATCTACATAATACTTTATTCTATCGCCATTGTTTTTCGTGAATTTCACAACAACTGAATATGTCGAACCCTCTGAAATAACCGCTGGGCTAGGAATATCAACCGTATAGTAGCCTGTATACGTGGTTTGCCCTGTTATAGGGGTGTCTAGCATTGCCTTGCCGCTGTTAGGTGTGCCACTTGTTGGATTAACGTAAATTTGAATACTATAATTCACATTTACATCGCTTAGATAGAAGGAAACTGCCTCGATTTGCTCATATCCTGAGCTGTCAGAGTTTCCATTCGCTTCATATATATTTGCGATGCTTCCGCCAGATTTAACATAATTATATTTTGTACTTGCGGTGCCATCATATTGATAAATATTATCGTAGTTATCGGAAGTTCCGAGCTCATATACATATGCATATGAGTAGTCTGAATTCATAAATATATCTTCGTAGCTTAGCCAGAAATAGCCTGCCATTGAGGTGTCTGAGCTCCAGCCAGACTTGTTATAGCTAGTTCCCCAGCTGTTCTTTATGAGCCATGCACCATTGGAGTCAGGTCTATTTGAAGAGTCAAAATTATTGCGGCTGTAGTCATCGTCCCAGCCAACAACTGTAACAGCGTGGTTTGCTGTGTTTTTTTCGCCATTATATAGAGCAGTTTTATTAGAATTGAGATATGAATCGGTATAGTAAACTGCGATTGCAGCGGCGCCGTAGTCAATTATCGCCTGCTTCAATTCGTCTGTGTCTGACGTCGCAATTTGGCGGACCTGCTCGACATGGTAATTATCATCTTCATATGCGATATCATCACTTAAGTTAGATTTTGAGTAAAAGGAAGATGTATAATCGCTTCCGCAACTTTCATATATATCTTCTAATTCGGAATACGACGCATTGTCCTCATCAACGGTGCCAAGCCATGAAGAAAGAATGTAGCTAGGCATATCTGAGGTGCCACCTACTTCTAGGTAGGATTCATCAGTTGAAGTCGTTGTGTCGCCAGCAGTATTTCCGAGAGAATCGGCGACTGTATTATATGTGAAATAAATAAGGTGACGTTCTGATAAGTCTAGGTCATCAATGCTTGCTTGATTGTTTGCAAGTAGCGAGGATTCCATGGCTGCTACAGCTGCGAAAGCCCAACATGTACCGAAAGAACCCTGATTCTTAACTGAAGTCACGTATCCCTCATCCACTGAGCTGTAGGCAGTTGGAATAGATGAAGCCTTCAAAAGTGCTCTTGTGCTTTTCTTTGTGGCTTCGTTTTCATCATGAATCGAAAGAGCAGTTTGGTCACTATCAATGTAGCCGAAGTTGTTAGAGGCAGTGGACTCAGCGGTATCGGTATCATTGGCCACATTATATATTTGTTCTGCGTGTAATACTGGTGTACTTCCTTGAATTATCAGTGAAGCCGTTAGTATCGCAGTAAGGATTTTTCTAATTCTCATAGCTTCTCTCCTTGTATTTTTGTGCCGCAGGTATTCAAGTTTTTTAGCTTGCATTTTATCCTGAAAATTAATTTTTCTAATTTTCATGGCACTCATCCTAGAATATGTTTATGGTGTAGTAAATAAAAACAATATATTATGATATTGTTGATTTGTAACGATACATAATTCTTAAAAAAAATTTATCAAAATTTGAGAATAATGTCAATAGAATTACGGAAAATAGGCAATTTTACACGGTTTCGACAAATAATATACATAAAAAATACAATTTAATGACATACTTATAACAATTTTTTATGATAGAAACGTTCAATTTTTTGATAGTCGAGTTATACTTTTGGTTTTAGTAATTTGATAAGATACTGAAATATATAAGTATTTTATTATGTATTGATTTGAGAAATTTTGTTTGTGAAATTTTGAGGTGAGTTAGTGAGTTTGGATTGTATGTGAAATTTTGCGATGAATTGGATAGTTTGGATTGTATGTGAAATTTTGCGATGAATTGGATGGTTTGGATTGTTTGTGAGATTTTGCGATGAATTGGATGGTTTGGATTGTTTGAAATTATTATATAGAGGATATAGATATGGCTGAGAAGATAATAATGACAGGGAATAAAATGATAGAGAAAAAAGCAAAGCCTACGAAGGCCACAAAGACTGTGAATACAGAAAAGACTGTAAAGGCTGACAAGACCACAAAGGCCATAAAAGCTGCAAAGGCTGAAAAGGCTGACAAGGCCACAAAGGCTGAAAAGATCGAAAAGACCGAGGGTAATAAATATACATTTAAGCAGAGATTTAATTGGCTTTGGGAGAATATGGCTGGCAGTAGAGGCATATATATTTTGGGTATGTTTGGTACGGTACTTTATAGCGTGCTTCAGCTGACGGTTCCATATTTTTCAGGACAGTTGGTCGATAGATTTTTGTCAGGACCTAATGCAGCGCAGAATCTAGCGGAGCATCGCACGATGTTTTATCAGCTGCTTTTTATGATGGTCGGATTTACGATTCTTCGTTCACTCGTTGTTTATGCGGATTGTATGATTTATGAGCATGTTTCGCAGAAAACATTATATAGGGTTAGAAATTATATATATGATAAGATTCAGCGCCAGGATATGACGTTTTATAGCACATATCGAACTGGTGATTTGATGACTCGTGTTACTGGCGATTTGGACGCGCTTCGACATTTGATTGCGTGGGTTGTCAGGGTTATTATTGAGTCGTTTTTCCTGTTTTTTGCTACTTCGATTTTCTTTATGTATGTCAATTGGAAGATGGCGCTTGTGATTCTTGCGGTTTCACCTTTTATTTTCATAATTATTGTTTTGTTTAGGAGTCGCGTGGCGCCTATGCATGCGGCACTTCGTGAAAAGATGGCGGAGATGAACACGGTTGCGCAGGAAAATATTTCTGGTAACAAGATTGTTAAGGCGTTTGCGAGAGAAGATTATGAAATAAAGAAGTTTGATAAGATTAATCAGGAATATCGTGATACTAATAAGGCGACTGGTATGGTTTGGATTAAGTTCTTCCCATTCATCGAGGGTTCGGTTAATATCATGATGATTTTGATGCTTCTTGTGGGCGGTTTGTTTATGATGAACGGTAGCCTTACAATGGGCGAATATGTCGCATTTTCAGGTCTTATTTGGGGCGTTGCGAATCCTATGAGAATGCTTGGAAACATTATGAACGAGTTTCAGCGATTTACAGCGGCTGCGAATAAGGTTATGGAGATTTATTATTCAGAGCCTGAAATTAAGGATAAAGAGGGCGCGATAGAGGTTAAGGATAGAATTAAGGGTAGCATTGAATTTAAGAATGTTTCCTTTAAATATAGCGATGGACGACTTGCTGTTTTGCATGATATTTCGTTTAAGGCTGAGCCGGGAGAAACGATTGCTATTATGGGTGAGACAGGTTGTGGAAAGACTTCGCTTATACATTTGATTCCGAGATTTTATGAGGCGACTGAGGGAGAAGTTCTAATTGATGGAATTCCTGTGCAGGACTATAAACTTAGTAGTCTACGAAAGAATATCGGTCTTACGACGCAGGACGTGCTTCTTTACTCGGATTCGATTGAGGGAAATATCGCATACGGCGATAGTCATATAAAGAAAAAAGATGTTGTTAAGTTTGCGAGCCTTTCTGAGGCGCATGACTTTATTTCTGAGATGCCTGATGGCTACGATACTATTGTTGGTGAGAGAGGTGTTGGTCTTTCGGGTGGTCAGAAGCAGAGAATTGCACTTGCGAGGGCGCTTGCGACGAAACCGGCGATTTTGATTTTGGATGATACGACTTCGGCGGTCGATATGGAGACTGAGAGGCGAATCCAGGAATCGCTTGGAAATCTTGATTTCCAGACGACGAAGATTATTATTGCTCAGAGAATTTCTACTACAAAGAATGCCGATAAGATCCTTATTTTGAAGGATGGAAGGATTGAAGAAGAAGGCAATCATGCAGAGCTTGTGAAGGCAGGCGGATATTATAGTGAGCTTGTGAAGTTGCAGCAGGGCGAAGCATAGAGCATTTAGATATGTTTGAGGGCTGGCCTCGGCTAAATTGGGTGAGGTTTGTGAGAGGTTGGTTTGAGCCAGGCTGATTGTGAGGTTTGTGAGAGATTTGTTTGATGCAAATTTGAGGGTTTGTTTAAGTAGATATGAGAGGTTGAGATATGCAGAGAAATACATATAAACAGGATGAGAAGCTGGAAGAGCCTTTTAATATACGGCACTTACTTAGGGCTTCGACCTATATAAAGAAATATTTGAAATATATGATTTTGGCGCTGTTTCTTAGTGGTCTCGGCGGAGCGCTTGGATATCTGTCGCCGATGATTATACAGAGGGCGCTGGATGTGGCGGTTCCGGAGAAGGACAAAAACTTGCTTTTTACTCTGGTGGCGATTTTAGCGGGCCTCTATGTGTTGAGTGTCATATTTACGACGATTAGAAGCAGGGTTATGCTTAATGTGAGCCAGAACATCATCTATGACATTAGGAAAGATTTGTTCGAGCATTTGCAGGAATTGCAGTTCCAGTACTATGATGATAGACCTCATGGAAAGATTCTTATCAGGGTCGTGAACTATGTAAATGCAGTGTCTGATATGCTTTCCAACGGATTGATTAACATTGTGTTGGAGGGATTTAACCTTCTTTTCATAATTATATTTATGTTTATGGTGGATGTGCAGCTTTCGCTTATTGTTATGATTGGAGTGCCGGCGCTTGCGGTCTTCATGCTTTGGGTTAAGAAGAAGCAGCGTAAGGCGTGGCAGGCTGTTTCGAATAAAAACTCCAACTTGAACGCATATTTGCAGGAAAACATCGTTGGTGTGAAGATAACTCAGATTTTCGCGCGCGAGGATGAGAATCTTGAGAGTTTTAAGGTACTTTCTGAGGATTGCAGAAATACATGGTTTACAGCTGTTCGTTATTCAAACCTTGTATGGCCAGGTATTGACGCGATTTCAGTTATTGTTAGGGCTGCGATTTTCTTTGCTGGACTCGTAATTTTCGGAGCGGGCGCTAAGTCGCTTGGAACAATTGTTGCGATTTCTAGCTATGCATCATTTTTCTGGATGCCTATCATGAACCTCGGAAATATTTTCAATAACTTTATAAATAATATTGCTTCACTTGAGCGTATTTTTGAAACTATTGATGAACCTGTTACCATTTGCGATAAGGAAGGTGCGGAAGATATGCCTCCTATCAAGGGTAAGGTTGAATTTAAGCATGTGAATTTTTCGTATGATGATAAAAAAGAAGTTTTGCATGATGTTAGTTTTACAGTAAATCCTGGCGAAAGTGTTGCTCTTGTTGGACCTACAGGTGCTGGAAAGAGTACAATTGTCAATTTGATTTCTAGATTTTATGATGTTACAGATGGAAGTGTTTGCATTGATGGAAAGGATGTTTCAGAGGTAACACTTAAGTCTATCAGGTCGCAGATGGGAATTATGATGCAGGATAGTTTCATATTCTCGGGAACAGTTAAAGACAACATTAAATATGGAAAACTTGATGCGACAGATGCCGAAATAAAGAAGGCTAGTAAGACAGTGTGTGCGGACAACTTTATCCGTGATATGAATAAAGGGTATCGAACTAACGTAAAGGAACGAGGATCATCTCTTAGCGAAGGACAGAAACAGCTGATTTCATTCGCAAGAACCTTGCTTTCAGACCCGGCTATTTTGATTCTTGATGAGGCAACATCAAGTATTGATGTCCAAACAGAGCGCGATTTGCAGCAGGGCCTCAATGCAATGTTAAAAGGAAGAACATCATTTATCATCGCTCATAGACTATCAACTATTAGAAAGTGCGACCGCATCATGTATGTTGATGAAGGCGGAATCATGGAGAGCGGAACACACGAAGAACTAATGAAAAAAGGCGGATACTATTATAAGTTGTATACAGCGCAGAGTGCGTAGGAATTGCTAGTTGGGAGAAGGCGTTTTTAGGGTGTGAGTTAAGTGATCGTAGGAATTGCTGGTTGGGAAAATGCGTTTTCAGGGTGTGAGATAAGTAATCGTAGGAATTGCTGGTTGGGAAATTAAAATGAATTTACAGGATAAGATTGAGTGATGTGCAATCTTATCCTTTTTTTTGAATTGGTGGGAGGTTTTGTGTGAAAATGGTGGGATTTTTGTGTGAAAATGGTGGGAGGTCATATAAAAAGTTAAAAATTGAAATTTTATATGACGTGATGAGTTGTTTTTTGAGAAAATTTTGGGAAATTGAGCTTGGATTTTAGGGAGAGGTCATATAAAAAGTTAAAAATTGAAATTTTATATGACGTGTTGAGTTGTTTTTTGAGAAATTTTTGGGAAATTGAGCGGAGATTTTAGGGAGAGGTCATATAAAAAGTTAAAAATTGAAATTTTATCTGACATTATGAGCAAATTTTTGAGAGATTTTTGGAAAATTGAGCGGGGATTTTAAGATTTGGTCATATAAAAAGTTAAAAATTGAAGTTTTATCTGACATGATGAGCAAATTTTTGAGAAATTTTTGGGAAATTGAGCGGGGATTTTAAGATTTGGTCATATAAAAAGTTAAAAATTGAAGTTTTATCTGACTTTTAGGCTGTGAGATGGCTTGATCGTGGTTTGAGTTAGGGCTGTGGAAGGTATTTAAGCGCATTGATTAGATAAAAAGTGAAAAATGGCATTTTTATCTAATCAAAGTGGATTTTGCCATGGTGAAATCAGGGTGAGTGGACTAGGTTTGGAGCGCAACGGTTAGATAAAAGGTGAAAATTTTTGTTTTTATCTAATTTGACTATAAATGTTG
>JAILNN010000167.1 GCA_024691565.1 Lachnospiraceae bacterium
GAATCTACAGGGTTTACACAGTAATCCTTGATTCTCGCAAGGTCAGCCTCTGAAACATTACCGGAGAATACATAAGTAGTTGCTGAACGAATAACAGCCTCTTCCTTCTCATTCAAAAGCTTAATACACTGCTCTGCAGAATCTGCTCTCTGATCAAACTGTCCTGGTAAATACTCTACTGAGAAATAAACATCTCCTTCTGAAACAGGAAAACTATTCTCATAATAGTCATCCACAGGAGGCTCCGAAAATACGATACCTAATGCTTTCTTATATGTCTCATCAGATAAATTCTCAATATCATATCTGATAAGTACCCTAACTTCGGTAAGTGAATTAATACCCAAATACCTGATAATCTCATCTTTAAGTTCCCATGCTTTAACTCTAAAATCTTCCTTTTTCTCAACGTAAAGGCGTCTTACACTCATGAAACTTTAACCTCCTGTAGTGTTAAAATATTATTAATTATTTATAATTTATCCCCCACCTAAACAATACTAACTAAGCAAGCTAAATGGGGGAATAAAATGTCCAACTAAAACCTAAATCAATATGTTACTTATAAATTACTCTTCGCTTGAAGCTTCTTCTGATGTAGCTGAAGTAGCAGTCTCATCAACAACCTCACTGCTTCCCTCTGGCTCTGGAGTAGCCTTTAATTCAGCAATCTTCTCTAAGTCTTCAAGAGTAACGATAGAAGTTGTTACAGTACCAATTTCAATACCATCCCAGATATCGTTGTTAAGGACAACCTTATATGCTTCCTGAATACCTGTGTACCACTCGTTATACTTATCTGTCTGAGCAGTTGTAACAGCTTCCTCAAGAGCCTTGTCATAAGCCTCTGTAGAAGTATTATCCTTCATCTTAACGAAGATTAAAAGGTTATCCTTATCATCTTCAATAATCTCAGAAATCTCACCCTTTTCAAGTTCCTTAATCTTTGTAAGAACCTTATCCTTAGTGATGAAATCCCATCCATCAGCCTCTGTAAATGAAGCAGTTTCATAAGAAACAACGTTCTCATCATCATCTTCATCAATAAGTTCAGCAAACTTATTATCATCATCCTGAGCCTTTTCATAAAGTGCTTCTAACTGTTTCTTACGTTTCTCAAGCTTTTCAGGCTTAAGATCTGTATCTTCTTTAGTTACAGTCTTAACATAGTAATACTGAACATCATAGCTCTTGTAATCATCCTTAACTACAGAAGCCTTAGCAGCCTCTTCATCAACCTGACCATCAGTAATAGCCTTCTGATCATCCTTATATCTTGTAGCAAGAGCTCTCTTCTCGAAAAGCTTAACAAGCTTATTCTTAGAGATACTTAACTTAAGCTTCTGTGTAAATGTAAGACCTTTAAGTGCATCATCTGCATCTGTCTTAGCCTGGCTCTTCTCCTCATCTGTAAGCTTATAACCAGCCTTAGTAGCTTCTCTATAAAGAATTTCATACTCTGTAGTTTCATCAATAATCTGTTGCTTCAAACCAACCTTATTTGTAGCTGAAGAATCAACATTTGCATCTGTTCCGCTGTATGAAGCATCCCAAACTGAAGTACCCATATAGTACTGATACATCTGATCCATTGAAGCATACTGACTTTCAACTTCATATATAGGATACATTAAGTCATCCATTGTAAACTTCTCTTTATTAACAGTAAGAACAGTATTTCCCTTAAAACTCTGTATTCCAACAACGACACAAAGTGCAATAACAATAATTGCAAAAATACCGCCTATAACGATACGTTTCTTATCGTCACCGCTTAAACCACTTTCCCCATTATTCTTTTTCACGTCTTTTACGCCATCGCGAATTATTTTTCTTGATGAATTCATAGTAATATCTTTCCTCCATAATAATTTATACATGTCAGAAACAGATAAAAAATCTCTAACTGACATAAAACGCTAGTTTCTATTCTATCCAAAATAGAGAAATAGTCAACTAAAAATTATCATTTCACTAGGTTTTTTTCTTTTATAATAAGAATATTTCACATCATAAAACCATTATTATTTTTCCATTGACTAATAACATAGGTTTAAATTAAAATATTGAAGGTGTAACACCAATATTATATAAAACGAGGTTTATAAACTCATGAATAATAATTATAAAAAAATCGGTTTTATTGGCTTCGGTCTTATCGGGGGCGCCGTCGCCAGATCACTTAAGAATATATATAAGGATTTAAACATCACAGCTTATAACTATAGAACCTCAGAAAATCCTAATTTAACCCTTGCAAAAAACGATAATATAATCGATTTAATAACATCGTCAATTGAGGAAGTTTCTAAGTCAGACGTAATCTTCCTTTGCGCTCCTGTGCAAAAGAACCTTATGTACCTTAAGGAAATTGCACCTCTTATAAATGAGGACACAATGATAACAGACGTTGGTTCAGTTAAGGGAGACATCTTCACTCTCGCCCTGGAACTCGGCCTAGAAAAGAACTTCCTTGGCGGCCATCCAATGACAGGAAAAGAAAAGGCAGGTTACGCTTATTCAAGTGCTAATATGCTTAAAGACCATATCTACGTTATGACTCCATCAAAGGAAACACTTCCAAGTCATATTGAATGGTTAAATGATTTCATCTTAAAATCTGAAGGAACCGCAGTAACTCTTGACCCTTATGAACATGATGCAATAGCCGCTGGAATCAGCCATGCACCTCATGTTATCAGCGCAAATCTTGTAAATACTGTAGCAGGCTTTGATACAAATGGTAACTATGAACTTCTTGCAGCAGGTGGTTTTAAAGATATAACAAGAATCTCCTCTTCATCTCCTGAAATGTGGAGAGATATCTGTATCACAAATAAGGCTGCCATCCTTAAATTCATCGATGTTTACGAAGAAAACATAGGTAAAATCAAGAAATACATTGAAAATGAAGACCAGGATGAAATCTATAAATTCTTTGAAAGCGCTAAGATTTATAGAGATTCAATAATTAAAAAAGAAGATTAAATTTATACACAAAACCGAAAGGAAATATAAAGACTAATAATGAATAATTTCAATTTAGATACATTAAATCCGATGCAATTAGAGGCCGTTAAACATTTTAAAGGGCCTCTTTTAATCCTAGCAGGTGCTGGAAGTGGAAAAACACGTGTAATAACCCACAGAGTTGCCTATCTTATAACAAACTACAATGTAAAACCTTGGAATATACTCGCACTCACCTTCACAAATAAGGCTGCAGGCGAAATGAAGGAAAGGGTTGCTCTAACCTGTGGTGAAGATGCACGCTTCGTTTCAGTATCAACCTTCCACTCTCTCTGTGTTCGAATCCTTAGAAGAAATGCAGAAGCAATCGGATAT
>JAILNN010000192.1 GCA_024691565.1 Lachnospiraceae bacterium
TTCCTTCACCATATTTTCCATTCGAATATAATATGCTAAAAGTCTAAGGACATAATCTGGCGCATTGCGAGTTCCTCTCTCCCACTCGGTAACCGTCCTGTATGGAATATCAAAACATTCACAAAATTCTTTACGATTCATCCCTGTGGATTCTCGAAGTTTTTTTATTTCAATTTGACATTCTGTTAATTGTTCCATGAATTATCGCCTCCTGTTTACACTATGTGTATATTTTATCACAACAGCTAGCATTACACAACGTGTAAACATAAGCAATTTCAAACTAACACAACTTCTTCTTAATCACAATGTTTGCAGGACATGTGGAATGCATTCATGGTAGAAGGAGCAAAATTTTCTGTCAATGATATTCCGATGTGCCCTACAACAACTTCAAAAACTCCGTCAAAACTTATTTCTTTTGATGATGCTAAAGCAATTCATAAAAGAGAACTTCAAAGAGGAAACAAAGACTATAAAGTAGATGGCTTTGTTCACTTCTTTATTGATGATCAAAAGTTTGACGGAAAGCGTAGTAGCATATGGTTATATCCGGAGAAATCTTTAGAAATGCTTAAACATTTTTCTGGAATTATAGCTCCTGATTTCTCAACATATGCTGACTTTCCTGAACCACTTAAAAAGTGGAATTACTACCGCATGTGTGCCTTTGGATACTGGGTAGGAATGCAAGGTGTTCCAGTTATTAGTAATTGCCGATGGGGTACAGAAGAAACCTGGTCATATTGTTTCGATGGTAATCCCAGCAACAGTATGCTTGCAATAGGTGTTGTGGCAAGCGGTATTAGGCATCTTGAAAACAGACCGCTGTTTGAACAAGGGTTATTCAAAATGGTCGAGCAGCTACATCCGCACACAATCATTGTTTATGGATCTGCTAACTATGCCTGTTTTGATGAATTAAAAAAACATGGAATCAAGGTTGTCTCTTATCCAAGTAAAACGAGTTTAGCTTTTGCGGAAAGGAGAGCCAATGAGTAAAGCAATTAGCGGAAAATTCTCCGGTACAAAAGGTGAAGGTGCAGCACTTGCTTCTCAATTAGATGCAAATGGTGTAAAATATAATAAGAAGGACGTTGTAGCAATTACCAAGGATCCTGATGGCAACATAGTATGGCTTGAAAAGGGGCATCTCGGAAATAAACCATCGGGTTGGCTCATATTATTGAGGAACATGTAGCCGACTTTGAAAAACAAAATATTTCACGAGACGAGATTCCACAGTACATAATGCAAGCTGTAAAGAGTGGAACCATAGTTGGTTATCAAGGTCGTGGAAAAGGACGTCCTATTTATGAATTTATTTATGAAGGAAAGACTCGACGAATAGCAATTTCAATCGGAAGTAATGGCTATATCGTTGGAGCTAATCCTAAATCAATTTAAAAGGAGAAATCACATGAAAAAATTAAAATTATCCCTTGAATATCAATGTTATCCAATTTGGATTTATGATGAAGACGGTTCTTTAATTGACAATGACTTGCCAGAAGAACTTAGAAACGATGAAGAGCTTGATAATCTGTTGTTAGATATCCAGGAAACTTTCGATGGATTATACACAGATACACCAAGCGAATTTGCTTCCAATGATTTTTCCTCAGATGATGAGAAAAAGTTGTTTCAGTCTAAAATAGATAAGGCATTAAATCTATTAATTGATCGATATGGAAGTGAATATGAAATCGAATCAAAGTATCAAAAAAACTCCAGATAAACAATTATTCTTATGAAATTCTCAATTTATTTGTAACAGCGAAAGCAAGGTAAAGGCCATGTTTTCGCTGTTTATAATTATACTCCCATTTTGAACGAAAGTATATCAGCCATTACATTGCCGATATTGTCGTCAGTAAATGGATCAGGTGCATCCCATATTGTGGGTTCAGAGAAACCACAAGAAGAAGGATTAGCGTCTGTAGTTCCCGAAACAATGGTAATATTACCGCCAAACCTAGCTACGATTTTGTCTGCTAGTTCATCAAGTGGCAGTTCGTTTGAGGAATGGTTGTTATCACACTCTCATAAAAGTTCAGTTGTAATCACCCTAAGGATCGTCACATCAGCGACCTGTTCATTAATTAACAACTCTACCTTTTCTTCGTTTTTGAAATCTAATAAACAATCAACAATATTCATTATTTTCCACCTCTTCTCTTATAATTCTTCCATACATGAACTTGTATATCATCCTCGTTTGCAAATTCCAATGTAATATTGCCAGCGTTAATATTTGCGACTATTTCAGATGAATGCTTTGTCACATCATCTATAAATGTCAGCAATTGTTCTCGAGTATAATTCTGCTTAACAGATGTAGTACCGCCAGTTTTTAAGACCTTAAGCATTTCATGACGACTGCTCATCATTAGTTCCACGTCACCCGGTGTGGAAATCTTATATGTAACGCTGTAAGGTGGCAAGCCTGCTATATTACATTAATCGGAACCATCTTATTATTTTCATCCAAAGGGATCACCGCTGATGTCATGCATAATACCGCGCCTTCCCCTATCTCTTCATTTAGTGAAGAC
>JAILNN010000196.1 GCA_024691565.1 Lachnospiraceae bacterium
ATTAAATAGTATAAAGTTAAGTCCAATTGATAGAAAAATTGTTATAAATAGACAATTGTTGAAACCAGGTGATAATTACAAAGAAAAAAGTCGAAAAAAGGAACTACAAAATTTTTTAGAAAAAGATGAATTTAATATTGATAATAATATATCAAATAGTACAGACGTGGATAGTTCAAATAAAGAGAGAAGTAATAACAAAACTTTGCAAAAAAAGGAGGGACCAATGAGTAAAAATCAATTGAATGATAAGGAAAAATTAGAAAAGAAACTATTGGATTGTGATAAGGTAAGGTGCAAATTGGAGTCATATGATAAAAGCATACTATATGATATGAATCAAGGCCATTGGGAGTTGTTTGAAGATAAAGATAGTGATATAGCTCAAAAGGCATGTTCTGAATATGGTATGAAGGAAAGGGATCCTAAACTAGATATAAAGAGTGGAGTTGTGGGTATAGATTTTGGTACTACAAGCACTGTTGTTGTTAGACAATCTGAAACTACAAAAATAATTCCAATTCGAATAGGAACAGGTAATCTTTCTTCGGAAATAAAAGAAAGTGATTATGAAAATCCAACAATTATAAGGTGTGAACATCTTACAGATTTTTTGGAGTCATACATAGAAAAAATAGGTCGTCCAAATACCAAATTCGATGATTTTTTTGTTTCACATGATGCATTTAATGAATTCAAAAATTGTGATGCAGATGAGTATTATTCCTTTTTCAGAGATTTAAAACAGTGGGCCAATAGGGAAGGTAATAATAAAGAAAATTTAAATAATGAAATTCTTATTAAAGTAAAAGATAAATTAAATGAAGAGTTTTCTCTTGCTAAGGAAAATGTTTTTGAGGATAAAAAGATAAATCCTTTAGAAATCTATGCATATTATTTAGGACTATATGTGAATAATATGAGGAACGGAATTTACTTACATTATCTTTTGTCATTTCCGGTTGGTTATTCTAGGGAGGTAAGGCAGTTTATATTAGATAGTTTTACTAAAGGAATTAAAAAATCTTTACCATCATCAATTTGTGGAAATGAAGATGTTATTAATAATTTTAAGGTTGAGTTGGGTATCAGTGAACCAGCTGCTTATGCAGTTACTGCTCTAGATTTAAGTGATTTAGATCCAGAGAATGAAAATGAGCAGTACATGTATGGTATATTTGATTTTGGTGGAGGAACAACCGATTTTGATTTTGGATTGTGGAGAGGCGCCAGTGATGATGAATATGACTCATATGGATATGACTATGTCTTAGAGTGTTTTGGTGCTAATTCGGATGATACATTAGGTGGAGAAAACATGCTGGAATTGTTAGCATACCATGTTTTTAAAGAGAATATTGATGTAGTTAGAGAGAATAAGATTCTTATTACTTCTCCAGTCGGAGCTGAGGAATTTTTAGGTGGTGAAACCATTATTAATAATAATTCTCAGATAGCAATGAGAAATACATCTTTATTGAAAGAAGAGTTAAGACCTTTATGGGAACAAAGAGAAGAATGGAAGAAAAAATATAATGATGGTAAAGATAATGATTCTGAAAAAGAAAGGATAGTTTTATCATTATTTAACTCAGAAAATGAACAAAAGCCAAACCTCGAGTTTAAAATTAATACGGATGAATTGATTGGGGTAATAAAAGATAGAATTCAAAAAGGTGTGGATTCATTCTTTACATCATTGGAGGAAGTTTTTTTCAATAATGAAAAGGTTAGAAAGGAAGGACAGAAGGTTGATATTTTCCTGGCTGGAAATTCGAGCAAGTCTCAATTTGTGTGGGATATTTTCGAAGAGAAGATTAATAATTATTACAAAGAGTTTAAAAAGTTAGTAAAAGAAAATAAAGACGAATTTTCTGATGTCGATGAGGATGATATTACTGATTTATTCAGGTTACATAAACCTTTAGAGACTAAGGTAATAGATGGTAATGAATACATTCCAAATGGAAAAACTGGTGTTGCGTATGGATTGGTAAAAAGTAGAGCTGGAAGTAATATTCACGTAGTTAAAAATCAAGAAAATGATGCTGAAAAACAGACAAGATTTGGATATTACCTTGGAAGAGAACGACGTAAGAATTTTGAATGTAAACTATCTCCTGCAAAGAATGATTATCGCGAGTGGATAGAGTTCCAAGGTGCTTCTAATAGTATTATCAGAATTTTTTATACAACCAATCCTCAAGCAGATGCTGGTGAAAAAATATCAATTGATAATATAGGATTTAAACAGATAGAAATAGAACCTAATGAAAATTCTAAGGTATTCATTAGAACAGTCGAACCAACAACGATAGAGTATGTTGTTGCATCATCAATTGATGATATAGATGAAAAAAATTGTAATAGAATTAATTTTAATGATAAATAAAGAGAGGAGGTATGGATTTGAAAACGGTAATTATTTATTTGAGTTATGACGGAGATGAAGAATTTTTACATGTTGCAATAGATAATGAATTTACTATTGATTTTATTCCTAAATTTAGCAATGAAGATGTATTTAAGGAATTTAAAAGAATATCATCGGATGATATAGATTTAGATCTATATATTATTGCAGATAAGGATGCATCTGAGTGGGATTTTAAATCTAATTTTAAAGAAAATGGTATTGATATTGATAATGAGAAGAGGTTTAGTAAAGGGACATTAAAAGAATCTCAGATATGTAAAATATTAGAAAATCGATTTAAGGATAGATTTATTTTTGAAAACTCAGACAATTATGGGGATGATAACTGTAAAGTTGTTAAAATTTTGTTCCCGAGCGGTGAACCTATGATGGATGAAAAAAGTAAAGGAAAGGAAATTAGTAACACTATCAGTGATAATGAATCCGCAAATAAAAAGAGTGAAGATGGTATTACATTATTAGCGAAATTATTATTAAAAATGAAAGGATGATAAAAATATGAGCGATTTTGAACAAGAGAGAAATGAGTACAAAAATAAGGTGAGTAAACAAAAAGACGCAATTACAAATTTAATTGATTTATCAAATAAGCACACTGGATTGTTTGATTATTCGATAACAAAGCAATTAAGTAATTACCAAAAGAAATGTGACAAGTTATACAATAAACTTGATAAAAATGAATTTGAGATTGCTATTGTGGGACTAGAAAAAGCAGGAAAAAGTACTTTTGGTAATGCCTTAATGGAAAATAGGATACTCCCTGATGCTGATGAAAGATGTACATATACATCAACATGTATTCGTTATGGTAACGATAGGGCAGTAGTTAAGTTTTACAATTCCGGAGAGATGGATAATGTTTTAAGAGGATATTTAAAAACATTGGGAGTCGAAAATGTTGAATCATATACATATCAAGCACTATCTAAAAGCGAGTATAATTCAATTTTTAACGGATTAGATGAACGAGATAAGTCTAGATATGAAAATAATGTTCATCAAGATGTATTAAATTTGCTTGATAATAAAAGTAGTATTTTAACTAATTATATTGGAAAACCTGACTTAACATTTGAAGGCGAAGATTTATATGGTGAAGAGTTTAAGTCATATATTGTTAGTCCTAAGGTTGCTGTTGCTGTTAAAGAGGTTAGTATTGAATCATCAAAACTTGGTCAGTTACAAAATGCAGTTATATATGATGTTCCTGGATTTGATTCGCCAACAAGTATGCATTTAGAGCAGACAAAATCTCGTATGAAAGAAGCTGATGCTATTATTTTAATTGCATCTGCTGAAAAGCCAAGTTTTACAGCTCCTGCGTTAAATATGTTCCAAGAAGTAGTTGACGAAGACAATGTTTCTTTATCTGATAAGTTATTTATATTTGGAAATAGAGCAGATGCTGCTAATACGCTTGAAAAAAATATTCAAACTTTAAAAAGTGATGCAAGAAAGTGGAATCTGTTAGATTCTTCACTAATAGATGAAAGATTGTCAATTGGTTCTGCTAAAGCACATCTTCAAGAAAAAAATCTGATTGAAGGAGATTTTTGCGTTAAGAAAATTAATGAAGATGAAGAGTACAAGAGAGTATGGCCTCATGGTGACGGTATTGAGTTTATTTATAACAGATTAGTGAAATATAACGAAGAAGAACGCTTTCCAATTATAAAGAAAAAAATTAGAAAGAATAATGAAGAATTAAGAGATTTGTTTAAAGAATTGCAGAAAAAGTATGTTGATGGTGAAAACAGTTATGATTTAACAGGAATACTAAAAGCAAGCACAGATTTGTCATTTAACGCTAAGAAAGTAATTGTAAAAAAATTAGAAGAAATTAGATTGGAAATTATAGAAACATATTCTAAAGAGCATGTTTTATCAAAGCGTTTGCAAGATGAAGTTAAAAAGTTGTTTGAAGATGAGGAAACATATTCAATTTCTCAGGAAGATATTAAAGATGCAAAATTAAAACTTGACACAACAAGTGCAAGTGTTAATGTTGAGAAAATTGATGAGGCTATTAGAGAATACAAATTTCAGAAAATTTATGAGGATTTTGGTAAAGCAGCATTTTCAATTGCACAAAAGGATCATGAAAAGTATTACCAAAGAATAGTTGAATGTTTTGAGGAATCTTTGAATGTTAATCCAAAATCAAATGCTAATTATGAAAAAATACATAATGTAATTGTAGATTTTATTGAAAAGTACAAGAAAAAAGAAGAGGATGAGTTTATCTATCAGTCTGTTATTGAAAGATTTGTTAGAGATTTAATGGAAGTTTTAATACGATTACCATATACTCATGAAGCAAGATTAAATAAATTTGTAGACGCTGCTGAGGTATTGAGTGGTTTAGTTATGTTCTATAATCCAGGAGATGCTGAAGAGGGTTATAAGAGTCAGTTTTTATCGGTTGCACCTAAAAATCAACCACTGTTATTAGCTCTTGTATTTCATGATTATAAGGATTCAGATACTAATTGTGATTCGTTAATGAATTATATTAAAGGAATATGTAAGTCTCTAGGTAATAATCCTGAGATAATTCAGTTAGTATATTCCATAGTTAAACTGAATCCTGCTTTGGCACTTAGTTCAGTTAAGAGTATTATTAGTAAAGATAAGTATCATATTTGTAAAACAGATGAAGATTATGCAAGAAATGTTATAAGTGGTTTACGAGAAGTAAGGTCAAATCTTAAAAAAGAAGTTAATGAAAGTAAGGATTTTGATTTAAATAAACTTAAAAAATATGATTTTGACTTTACTAATATTGTATTATTCCAAAAGCAATATAAGGCTTATTTCGGAGATATGCCTGTAAGAACCTATGATAATATAATAGACTTTTTTGAAGTAGACTTAAGTATTTTAGAGAAGTTTCTTGTACATGCATCCATACCAGCAATTAGAATTGAAAATCCATTTGTGGATAGGGAAGTTCAATCTATAACGAAACTCATAAGGATATTTGATACAAATGAATTTGATAATATGATTGCAGCTAATCATAATTTATTTATGTCAGATGTTATTGAATCATTCAATATGGAGATGGCTAATCATATTGCTAATAAGGCTGCAGTTGAAGAAGTTGAGAAGATTTTAAAAACACTTGATGATAAAGATTGACATATATTTTCTTTAGGTTTTTTATAGTAATTAGATTTCAGTATTTATGAAAATAATATTTTCAGAAAGAGAGGTGTATTATGGGATTTTTTGGAGCGTTAGTTGGAGGTTTTGTAGCTGCATTAGGTGCAATTGGATCTGCTATTTCAGGTATTGCATCAGCTGTTGCAGGAAGTGGGATTTTTAGTGGAATTGCTTCTTTTGCAGCAAATTTAGCAAGTAAGATAGGTATAGGTAGTTTACCATTATTAATTCTTACAATAGTTGATGTTGTAACGAGAGTTGCAGAATTATTGGGAATTAGAAAACAAGATGATGTGCCTATGGACGAATTAGCATATAGAGCAGAAGTGTCTGATAAAAAGCCCGAAGATTTTGATAGCATAAATGAATATATTGATTTTCTTAATAACGAGATAGAACTTACTCCAGAGCAGAGAAAGAGATTTGAAAACTTAACTGAAGATGAAAAAATTGCATATAAGACTGTAGGAAGTGCTATGCAAATTAAGGCAATTGATGAAAAGTATAATATAACTACATCAGAGGCCTTCTGGAAAGATGTTGCTGAAATGAAAATTAAAGCTGATGAAGTAAATGGCTATTTAAAGGCAATGTCCGAAACAAATATTAAAGAATCTGAGAGTATAACCAATTATTTAAAAGGAAATTCTATCAATGAGAATAGGAATACGGTTGCTGAAACAGTAAAAACTGGTCTAAAGTACAGTTATCCTGAGTTGTCAACAGATGAAGAAGTTGAAGAAAAACTTGCAGAGATAAGACAAAATATTGATAATAAAACTGCAGAACAGTAGCATTTATGGAGGATGTAGAGTTGAATAATAGTGAAACAAAACATAATCTTTTCTTTGTTACCACAGATACAAATGATAATATTGTTGTCAAAATTATAAGATATAATTCTACTAATGAAAAGACGGAATACTTAAAAAAAGATGGAGATCAATTGATAAAATTTGATAGCAGTTTATTTGACTGGTGGAAAGAAAAAATATCGTATGTTGAAGGTGATTACATAGATGTTGCCTTTTTATATGATACAGATGATATTAAAGAATTTATGGATACGGTTTTAGCTTTAAATAAATCGTCAAATACAGTTTGGACTCAAAAAGTAATTGAAGATTTTATAAAATTTGAATTAAAAGATTCAAAAAAGGTATTTCTTATTAGCAACCATAATAATGATAGAGTAGAGAGAATAATCAGTATTTCTGGTAATGAAGATGACCCTATTGATAAAATGTATTTGACGAATGTTAAGATTTATCCCAATAATAAAAATAGTCAATCGTCTCTGATTATTGATGATTCATCTAATAACGGTGATAATGATGTGGGTAATAAAAATAAGTCGACTGAAGAGGAACAAAATGTTCAAAATGAAAATGAAGAAATAGAAATTCTAGATTCAGAGGTTTCACCACTTATTAAGTATTTTCGTGATAAGGCGGCAGAAGACCGAAAGAAAGGAATTTAGTTAGGAGGTTGTATGGATGCTAAATTAGCGGAATTAGTCTTGATAGCTGTTGATTTTCGTGTTTGATTGTGAAAGGAACATTATATGCAAAATAACAAATTGTCACCAACCTTCATCCCACCCTTCTTAGGCCAGGAAATTAAAAGCTCTGCAGAACAAAAGATGTTTGATGTTTTGCAGGGGTTAGAATTAGAAAATGCATATGTGTTACATTCTCTAGGTTTACCACGACATAAATCTAAAATCTACGGAGAGATTGATTTTGTTGTTGTTTGTGAACTTGGTGTGGCATGCCTTGAGATAAAGGGTGGAAGAGTTGAATGTCGTGATGGAAAATGGTTTTTCATGGATAGGAATAATAAGGAGCATACACGCCCTGAGGGACCTTTTTCTCAAGTTGTTGGAAATATGTTTAGTCTTAAAACAGTTTTAAATGATAAGTTTAAAAGCAAGCCTTTTTCTAAGGGCTTGCTTTTAGCGTCTGGTGTGGTTTTTCCGGACATTTCCTTTGAATCTAATTCTTCGGAGGTTATTAAGGAGATTGTATATGATAAGCGCACATCTAATATCACACAGTATATTAATAAGATCTTTACTTATTGGAAAGGGCGTAATCACGGAAAGGCTAGTAAGCTATCGCCATCTGAAGTTAAGGAGATAGTTCAATTTCTTAGAGGGGATTTTTCGTTTGTTCCTCTCTTATCAGATAGGCTTAATGAGGTTGAATCACGCTTAATACGACTTACTAATGAACAAGCTAAGGTTATGGATGCCCTTGGAGTTAATAATCATTTGATGATTCAAGGTAATGCTGGAACCGGAAAGACTTTATTAGCGCTTGATTTTGCTTTGAAGAAGGCAAATGATGGAATGAAGGTGTTGTATTTAGCTTATAATAAGAATCTAGTTAACAGCTTAAAAAGAAATTTAGGAGATAAGAAGCCAGATAGTTTGGATATTATCAATATTCATGCATTATTTGGTGATTATATTAATGTTGATACTGAATTAATGAATGAAAATCCTCAGAAGTACTTTGCAGAAACGCTACCAGAGTTATTTTTTGAATACTTATCTAATCTAGATGAGGCATCATTATCTGAAATGCAGTATGACCTAATAGTTCTCGATGAAGGTCAAGACATTATTAAGCCTGAATATTTGTATTCTATAGACTTATTGTTGAAGAATGGTCTTGAAAATGGAAATTGGGCAGCATTTTACGATAATAAGCAAAATATCTACAATCCGTCCTATGAGGAAGGGCTAGAAATCCTTGAATCCTACAATAGTACTAAGTTTACTCTTTTTGTTAATTGTAGGAATACTGTTCAAATTGGCAAATTTGCGTCTAAAGTAACAGGCGTTGAGATTACTGAGTTTATTCGTGAGAATGGTGAAGAAGTAAGAGTTGGTCGTTATGAGAATGATGCAGGCTTTGAAAAGCGAATTAGGGCTATTCTTGATGAACTTAAGAACGAGAAGATTTCTATGGATGATGTTATCTTTCTTGGTCCTAAGAAGTATTCTGGTTCTATATTAAAGAGGATCGGAATTGAGGTTAATGAGTTAAAGGATGATTTTGTGCCTAATAAGAAGCTACCTCAATATGCTACTATTCAAGGGTTTAAGGGACTAGATTCTAAAATTGTAATTCTTATTGATATCGAAAAGATTCGAGAGGAGAATTTTCAGCAGTTTCTATATATCGGAATAACGCGAGCAAGGACGTTGCTTTATGTTCTTGGTGAGAATGAAAGTATGAAATTTACTATCTAAAATTCAATCTAAAATCAATCCCAAAAAACCATTTACTCTTTCCAAAATGAAATGTATAATATAAAAGTTACTAAAAAATATAACTAAAAGAAATTGAGGATTTTGAATGGCAATTTATAGGAATGGGACGTTTGATGAGGAGCGTGCGCTTTACGGTAGTAAAGGCATTGAGGTTGAGTGTTGTGCTTTTGATGGGCCGGCTGATGGTGAGAGTGCACTTAAGGAATGTAGTGATGTTGTTGCGACACAGTGTCACTTTAATTTGAGATATCCTTTTTGGCATAATAAAAACGTGAAGATTACTGAGTGTGAAATGACTGAGCTTTGTCGTGCGGCTCTTTGGTATGATGATAATGTGGAGATCGTTGATTGTACTCTCCATGGAATTAAGGCTCTTCGTGAATGTACGAATGTTAAGATTAAGAAGTGTGATATTATTTCACCTGAGTTTGGTTGGTCGGTTGATAATCTTATCATGCAGGATTGCAGCATCGTTAGTGAGTATTTTATGATGCGTTCTCGTAATTTGAAGTTTGAGCGTATTAAGTTTAATGGAAAGTATTCTTTCCAATATATTGAGGATGCTGAGTTTAATGATTGTGTTCTTGATACTAAGGATACATTTTGGCATGCTAAGAATATTACGATTAAGAATAGTCTTGTTAAGGGTGAATACCTTGCGTGGTATTGCGAGAACGTGACCTTTGAGAATTGTACAATTGTTGGTACTCAGCCGTTTTGCTATTGTAAGAATCTTAAGCTTATTAATTGTGAGATGATTGATTGTGATCTTGCTTTTGAGAGATCTGAAGTTGATGCAGTGATTACGACTAAAGTTGATAGCATTAAGAATCCGCTTAGTGGGGTTATTAGGGTTCCTGAAGTTGGTGAGATTATTAGGGATATCCCTGAAGCTAATGGTATGGTTATTGCTGGGGAAATCGCCAACAAAGATGCTAACAAAGATGCCGACTAAATTGCTGATATAGAGGTCAATAAAGTTGCCAGCAAATATATCAATATAGATGCTGACATAGTTGCCAACTAGTATTTATGGCTTGATTTGAAGGAGTTGCTTATGATGAATAATACTAATGGGGTTTTGGATGAATCTAATCATGAGATTCATTATGATTTTTCGGCG
>JAILNN010000198.1 GCA_024691565.1 Lachnospiraceae bacterium
TAACATTTATCTTTAGAAACTCACTTTATTCTGGTGTGTTCTGTATGTTAGCAGGACTTGTTATTGTTCCTATTGTGAGTGCTTTAACACAGAAAACATTACCTTCAAAGGTTGATGATAAGTTCGAGTGCTTCAATGCAACTGTAACTGTACATGCAAAGACATCACTTTCTGATGAAGACTAAAGATTTGAAAAGTACGGAGAACAGACTCAATGGAAAATAATAATCAAATTGAAAACGCAGAGATTGAAACAGGATTAAATATTAGCGAAGCTATTAAACGTGGATTCGATGAGAAAATCAAGAATCTAAAAGAAGATAAAAGGCCTGCCAGGACTCCGGAATTTTCACATACAGAATGGATGAAATGCATTCAATATGAGGATATCAATGGAAGTGGAAGACTTTTTGGAGGTAGGCTTATTCAGTGGATGGATGAGGTTGCAGGAATTGCGGCTACCAGACATAGCAGGGGCCTTGTTACTACTGCAGCCATTGATAATCTTCAGTTTAAAAAAGGCGGATATATAAACGACCTTATTGCAATTGTTGCAAAACTTACTCATGTTGGAAACACATCGATGGAAGTTCGAGTTGATGTTTATGTCGAGGATAAGGAAACTGGCGCGAGACACCCGATAAATAGGGCTTACTTTGTTGAGGTCCATATTGATGAGGAAGGAAAGCCTATTCCTGTTGAATATTCACTTACACCTGAAACACCTGCTGAATTTGCTGAGTGGGAGGGCGCTAATAAGAGAAGTGAGATGCGTAAGGTACGTAGGAACGAAGGTTTCTAAGATTTATATGGTTTATTATGCAAAAAAAATTATATAGAAGATTTTAATTATAAAGGTAATAAAATGTCAGAAAACAGAGACGAGTATATTAAGGCAAGAATCAAGGGTATTGAAGAATCTATTAGCAAGACTAAGAGATTTAGAAAAGGGATTTTTAGCCGATTTACAAAGGCTATTACAGAGTATGACTTGATTCAACCGGGGGACCATATTGCGGTTTGTATTTCTGGTGGCAAGGATTCGATGCTTATGGCCAAGCTTTTTCAGGAATTAAAAAAACATCGAAAATTTCCATTTGAGCTTACATTTTTAGTGATGGATCCGGGATATGCAGATAGGAATCGAAAACGAATCGAAGAAAATGCTGAGATTATGGGGATTCCACTTACAATTTTTGAATCGGATATTTTTGATGCGGTTTATACTATTGAAAAATCTCCTTGTTATTTATGTGCGAGGATGAGAAGAGGCCATCTCTACAGCAAAGCCAAGGAACTTGGATGTAATAAGATTGCGCTCGGTCATCATTTCGATGATGTGATTGAGACAAATCTTATGGCAATGCTTTGGGGAGCGCAGATTCAAACGATGATGCCTAAGCTTCATAGCACGAATTTTGAAGGAATGGAACTTATCAGACCGATGTATTTAGTTAGGGAAGAAGATATTATTGCCTGGCGTGATTACAATGATTTGCATTTTCTTCAATGCGCATGCCGATTTACAGAATCTATTAGTAAGGAAGTTGATACTGAAGAATCGCTTTCTAAGCGCAAGGAAACAAAAGAGCTAATCAAAAAACTTAAGGAAACTAATCCAAATGTTGAGATGAATATTTTTAATAGTATGCATAATGTAAATCTAAGTACTGTGCTTGCCTATAAAAAAGATGGCGTAGTTCATCCGTTTACTGAGTTTTATGATAATGATAAAAAAATAAATGATAAAGATATAAATGATAATTAAAATTAGGGACCAGAATTTGAAGTGATTTCAAATTTTTTGGTCCCTTTAAATTTGCTATTTCTTTAATTCCCAAAACATTACAGCGCTTGCAGCTGCTACATTTAGAGAATCAACAATTGGATTCATTGGAATCATTGCGACATAATCGCTATGCTTGATAGTTTCTTCGCATAGGCCATAGCCTTCATTTCCGAGGATTATTGCGAGTTTTTCCTCGGATTTAATTTTTGGATTATTTATGCTAATCGCATCGTCAGATAATGCCATAGCAACGGTTGCAAAGCCTTGATTAGAAAGGGTTGATAGGTAATCTGTGTTCTTTTTTGTTCTAGTCCATGGGATTTGAAAAACAGTTCCCATACTAACTCTTTCAGACCTGCGATATAAGGGGTCTGTGGAGTCGTGTGTAACTAGAATTGCTTCAATTCCCATCGCTGCCGCCGAACGAAAAATTGCACCTATATTAGTAGGATTTTGAATGTTTTCAAGAACGGCAATTCTGCTTTTACCAGCAATGATTTCACTAACAGAAGGCTCTTCTTTTCGCATCATTGCGGCTAAAACACCATCTGTTAGGGCGTAGCCAGCCAGCTCTCTTAAAATGCTGTCATCACCACAGTAAATTGGGGCGTTTCCAGCAGATTCATAAACCTTTAAAGTCTCCTCATCAGGATTATTCTTTGCTGTAAGTACCGAGAGTATTTGATACCTAGCATCTATTGCCCTAAGAATAACTTTAGAACTTTCGCATATAAAGATTCCGGGTTTAGGTTCATTGATTTTACGGAGCTGATTCTCGTTATAAAGCCTATAAATATCGAGTTCAGGGATATTTAAATTATCTATTTTTATATATTTAAAAGAGTTTGGCATAATGGAAAAGTACCTTTCAGATTATGTTTTTCGTATAAATTATACTCTAATTAGAAGTATAATTGAATATGAATAATTATAATTTTAGAATATGAATAATTATAATTTTAGGTTGAGAAGGAGGATAAGATGCGTTAATATT
>JAILNN010000223.1 GCA_024691565.1 Lachnospiraceae bacterium
AATGGGATATGCGTTAAAGACATTTCTTAATGCAGAATTAATTCCGGGCGCAGACCTTATATGCGAAGCGACGGAAATTGAAAAGAAGATAAAGAACGCTGATTTAGTAATTACGGGTGAAGGAAAAATTGACGACCAGACCGAGATGGGAAAAGGCCCAGCAAAGGTCGCAGAGATTGCAAATCTATATGGAAAACCAGCGATAGCATTTGGCGGAAAAGTAAGCATAAGTCCAGAAAAACAAAGACAAATTGGTTTCAAGGAATGCATTGAAATTTTACCTGAAGGAATGAGCGTTGAAGAAGGAATGAAGAAGGAAAATGCAGTGAGGAATTTGAGGGGAAAGGTAGAGGAAGTTGTGGGGGGAAAGTAAGAGAAGAGTAGAAGATGTAATAAATCAAATATTATTTTAGGCTACATAAATAATTAGAAAGGTGGTAATATGGAAGTACAATTTGAAGATTTAGATAAGTCGGACCTTGTTATAGATTGTATATACAAAGGTGGAAAAGTACCCTATATGTCATCAGAGCCATTTCATAAATTGATACCTGGATGTGAAAATGCTGGTGGATTTAGAAAAAAATTAAGAGAAGATGGATCTGGAAAATATGCTTATGTAGTGTTGTACACATCTATGGAAGAATTAGAATGGCCCGATTTTTTAGATGAAGAAACAGGCATTTTTAGATACTATGGTGATAATAGAGAACCAGGAAGAGAGTTGACGGACACCAAGAAAAAAGGTAATAAGATATTAGAAATGGTGTTTTCGCTTCTCAATGAAGGATTAGATTTAAGTGATATGCCACCTTTCTTGATTTTTAAGAAAACAGGGGTAGGAAGAGATATTCAATTTCTTGGACTCGCGGCCCCTGGAAATCCTAAAATTTCACCAGATAGAGATTTAGTTGCTTTTTGGAGAACTGTTAAAGAAAAAAGATTCCAGAATTACGAGGCATATTTTACAGTTTTAGATACTGGAGATAAGCCGATATCTAGAAAATGGATTGAGTCGCTGATTTATAATCATGAAGAGAGTTTAAAATATGCTCCAGAAGCATGGAAAAAGTTTATAAAATATGGTAGAAATGGTATTACTCCTTTGGCGGCGCCAAGAATGCATAAGATTCCTACTCGATTTGAACAACTACCAGCTGGAAGCGATACAGAAGGGTTATTATGTCTTGATGCTATTCGAAATCGTTATCATGATTTTAGTCAAGGATTTGAGGCGTGTGCGACAAATATAATAAGTAAAATGGATTCTCATTTTGTGGAATTTTCTCTAACAAGACCATGGAGGGACGGAGGACGAGATGCTCTTGGATATTATTCTATTGCGACTGGTGGAAAAGTGAATTCTCCTTTAAAAATTGATTGTTCTCTTGAAGCAAAATGTTATTCTCCTAATAATGGAGTTGGTGTTAGGGAAATGTCTAGATTAATATCTAGAATTCGATATAGACAGTTTGGTATAATGATAACAACTAGTTATGTTGATAAACAAGCATATCAGGAAGTAGTTGAAGATGGACATCCAATACTAATTGTTACTGCTTCAGATATTGCTGGGATATTAAGAAAAAATTCTATTAATTCGTCATGCGTAAATGAGTGGCTTGATTCTATTGATAGGCAGAATCAAAATTTAAGAATAAGGGAATACTACAAAGAGTTAAAATCAAAAAATACGAGATGATAATTATAAATTGTTTAAGATGTAAGGAGTTGATGATTAATGGAAAGAGACTATAATCAAAATGATGTAAAGAGTATATTAGCTTATGCGAAAGAACTCGAGGGTAAATCTTTTCATGCAGTGATTGAATCATACGAGAATAATGATGATAGAAAAAAAGAATTATATGAGACATATGGAAATAAAAGTAGAAAGGGTGGTCTAGGTAATCTTTTAGAAGAGGTTTTTTTCGGATATAAAGCAAACAGTAAACAAGAAGCAGACTTTAAAGAGGCTGGACTCGAATTAAAAGTTACCCCATTTGAATATACAAAAAAAGGAAAACTAAAAGCAGGTGAGAGATTAGTATTAACTATGATTAGTTATGATAAACCATTTGAGACGGATTTTTATAAATCTCATTTGTGGGAAAAACTAAACATGATTCTTTTAGTGTATTATTATAGAAATAGAGAATTAGAAAGTAATTTGTTGTATGAGATAAAATATGTTAGTTTGTTTACACCACCATCTGAAGATATAGAAATAATAAAAAATG
>JAILNN010000158.1 GCA_024691565.1 Lachnospiraceae bacterium
ATGATTGAAGGCACTGAGATTGCGGATGAGTTTAAGAAAATCTATGCTAGCAGCTTTTACTACGGCGAGAGCGGAGACGCAGAGTGGCCAGCTCAGGCTATTAATTTTACAAATAAGACACAGTTTCTATTTAGGATTGAGAAAGGTGTTTTAGGAGTTAACGATGATGGTGTGAATCATTATTTTACGCCTGACAAATTGAGGGTTCCTTTTAGGAACATGGTTTATATTGGTGACAGTGAGACGGACATTCCTTGTATGAAGCTCGTCAATTCATATGGTGGCTATTCAATTGGTGTCTATAATCCAGAAAGCAAGGACAAATCCAAGGTTTACCAGATGCTGAAGGACAACCGAATTAAGATGTTTGCTGAAGCGGACTATAGCGAGAATTCGGAGATTGAGTCTATCGTGAAGGCAATCATTGAGAGAACAGCTAGTAATGAGGTGCTGGAGGATTTGGCGAACAAGTATAAGAATGAGGTTATGGAAGCGTCTGATTAATTTTAAATATTAGAATTTATAATATGGAGTGCTATCGGTTGATAGCACTCTTTTTAATGTATATAGATAAAAAATAATTTAAATAGAGGATTTAATGTGGTATAATTGTCACTAGATTAAGTCGAGTGAAAAATAATAAATATTACATTTTGGGAGGGGCATATATGCAGGTTTTGATAAAGAGTAATCCGTATAAAAAAGAAGTTCTCTTTTATCGTAGAACTAACGAAAATGAAGAATGGAAAATAATTCAGGATAGTGTATTAGCTTCTGATAGTATTAAAACTGGATTCCTTACTTTTAAAGTTGAGATAGTGTTAGATAGGATAATATCTTTATATCAAAATGATAAACAGGGTAAAATTAAGCTATTTTTTGAAGGTCCTGAAGACGAATATGATGAAATTGAAGATGCAATTAAAATGGATGATTATAATAATTTGTCATATTCTGAATATTTAGAATTATATGAATCAGGATATTATTTAGAAAATGCAAGTGATATTCTTCCTGACATATTGAGAATATATAATGAGCGTATTAGTTATTTAATTAAGCATAATTTACCAAATCAGATTGAGATTCAAGAAGATTTAGAAAAGTTTTCAGAAGCATCTAGTAGCGTTATTCCAGTTTGTGTAATAGGTAATTATAGTACTGGTAAATCAACTTTTATCAATGCTCTTATTGGTCGCGAAGTATTACCTAGCGCCGATATACCTGTTACTGCGAAGTATTTTAAAATATCAGATTCAATGCAATCAGATAAAGCTAGTATTTTATTTAGTTATAATAATCGTATAGTTAATATAAGATTTGACTCGGATGGATATAAGTTTATTGAGGGGAAAGAAGACAACAAACTTATTTATAGTATTATTAGTACATTAGATGAACTTAAAGATGCTAATATGTATACTCGAATTAATAAAACAATTAATATTTTAAATAGTTATGATAAGAAAGAATCACTTAGTTTAATGTCTGATTTGATTTCCATAACGGTTCCATTTGGGGATGGATTATTGGGGAATGGTAATGGGAATTTTACTATTATTGATACACCAGGTTCTAATTCTGCATCAAATCTTAATCACATAGAAGTTCTAAGAACTGCTATGAAGGGGCTAACCAATGGTATTCCTATTTTTGTGTCTGTATATAAGCAGCTAGATACTAAAGATAATGAAAAGCTATTTAATGAAATTCTTTCCATGGAAGAAATTGATAATCGCTTTACAATTATTGCTGTTAATCAAGCTGACGAAGCAATATTACCTAAGGGAGGATTTTCTGAGGAGGATATCAATGAAATTTTAGCAGAAGCAGTTCCTAGGAATTTATATTCTGAAGGTATATATTTTGTGTCATCTATTATGGGACTTGGTGCAAAGAACGGTGGCGACTTCTTTGATGAGGGATATGCTGAGGTTTACTTTGAAAAAAAAGGTAAATTTGAGAATAAAGAATCGAAATTTTATAAACAGTTGTATAAATATAACATTATCCCTAAAAGGATGAAAATTCAGTCTAATAATGATATTGACAAAGAGGATAATCTTATGTGGGTGAATAGTGGTCTTTATTCGATCGAGCGAGAGATTAGAGAATTTGCTAACAAGTATTCACCATATAATAAATGTCAGCAGTCTAAACTTTTTTTAAGTAAGGTTATAGATATAAGCAAGGATCAATTGACAGATCTAAAAGAAATACATATTAATAATAAAGCTAGACGAGAAGATGAACTTGAAATTGAGAAAAAACAATTAATAGAGACAATTAATGCAAAATCAGAGGAATTAAAGAATGAATATGATTCAGGTTATATATCACCTTTAAGTACTATAGTTGATGCAAGAATAAGTGAATTTCTTAGCGTTGATATTAAGGCTAAAGAGGCTGAGTTTGAAGACAAGAATAAAGATATAAATATGTTATCACAAAAGGAAGAAGAGCATAAAAATGCTAAGGAATCAATTAGTGATAGTTTATCAAATAATGCAAAAAAAATGTTTTGGAATTTAAATAGGGATACTTTCAAAAACTTTAGTATTGATATTTCTGAATATTTTGAAGAGCTTGTGGATGGAATGGAAGAAATTCATAAAACAAAAAAGAAAATTGATAATGAAACAGCTAATGATTTAATTAAACACATGGATGAGTTATATAATAAAGATTCGATTATTGCACAAAATGATTTATATAATACATCAATAGAATATTGGAATAAAAATAGTGAAATAATTAGAAATGAACTTGTTAAAATCGTTCGTGATACAGATGCATTAAATGAAGATGAGCGTGAAATTCTTTCTGGAATTATTATAAATTTTGAAAAGATAGAATTGAATGTAACAAATGATATTGTATTTGTCAAAACTGATTTTAATCATGCTATTCGTATTTTCAACAGAAGAGTTGAAATTTCTGATAAGCTTAAGTTAGATAAGTTATATAAGGATTTTAGTTTCAAACTTTCTGAAAATATTGATAAGATTAAATCCTATATTATGAATGAGCATAGAGCAACATTTAATAATTGGTTGGAAGATTTAAACGAAATTATTGTTAAAAATATTGTTGAGCTTAATCCGTCTTTACATTTAAAGAATGATCAAATACAGGAGGAAGCCAATACTATTCATAGGTTAGAAGGGTTAATGAATGATCTTGATTTTCATTATAGAAGAATTTCTGAAATGATGGAATGGAAGGAAGAAGATTAAGTAATTCATAACTATAAAGGGGTTATAAATATGGGAATAAAAAACTATTTAACTAAGATTGAAAATAAGGCTAGTAATACTCTTACTAAATTATCTTCATTAAGTCCTGATCAGCTTAATCGTATACAAGAGAGAAGGGATGAATTTTTATCTGAAATGCCAAATCCTGATGATGAAGCCTCTCTTGAATTAACTGAAAGATTACTTGCGGCAGGAAGTATTGAAATATACAACTCATATCTACCGCAACTAAAAGAATTGTATTTACCTATTGAGTCAGGTGCAGAGTATGAAAGGGCTTTTGATTCAGAATATAATATTAGATATTTTAATATCACAAAGTGGGTTATTGATAAAAGGGAAAATAGCATTGAAAAACTAATAAATGTTTATGAAGTTCTTTCGAATGAAGATTGTAATATTGCTCTTATTTTTAATAGAAAAATGAAAAAGACAGATGTATATTTAGCAATTGCAAATACTAGAAATGATGATAACAATGTGATGGCTGACAACTACAAAGCCAGGCTTGTTGAAGCTGTTAAAGGTAATTTCCCTGGAGCAGAATTGTCGAACGAAAAAAAAGGAATTGTTTCATGTTTGAATAATGATTTGAAATATTCTGTTGCGACTGTTTCAAATATTCCGACTGAAAAATCTGAAAAGTATATTAGTCAAACAATTGAGAAATTGATTGATGGTATTGTTCCAGATAGTATTCAGAAGGAATATACGTTAGTGTTATTAGCTACTCCTATTAAGGATATCGATAGAAGAAAACTTCATCTTTCAGAATTATATTCTGCCCTAACACCTTACGCTCAGTGGTCAACATCGTATACCGTAACTGATCAAGACACTGTTGGTTCAACTGCTAGTGTTAATGTTAATGTAGGAGCAAATGCTGGAATTCAACAGGGTCAGAACAGTTCAACATCGACAAGTGATGGTACGACGGACAGTACTAATGACTCAATGGCCAAAAGTTCTGCAACAAGTAATTCGTCAGGAACTTCAACCGGAACATCCAGTTCTTCTAATTTCTTTGATGACAAAAAGGTTGTTGGAAGTAGTGGACAATCAACTGGGACTTCTGAATCAACGGCAAATACTGTTGGAAAAATTGTAACAAAAGCTTTAGGAAAGGCTGTTTCTCATTCAGTATCAGCAATGGATGGAGTTTTTAGAGCTACTAATTTTGGGATGAATGTTGGAGCGGGATTTGCAAAAACTTCTAACATTTCTGTTTCAATAGGTAAAAGTGAAGCTATAAATCAGAGTTTTATAAATTATAACATTAAACATACATTAGAACTTTTGGAGGAGCAGATGAAGCGGTACGAGGAAAGTACAGCGCTTGGAATGTGGGATTTTGCTTCGTATGTTCTTAGTGAGGATCACAATGTTGCTAATAACGTTGCACATTCTTACCTTGCTTTAACGCAAGGTGATAAATCTTATATGACATCTACTTCTGTTAATTTATGGTATGGTGATGTGACGGAACAAGAGTCAAAAATGGCTGCAGAGATTTGCAATTATGTAAAAGAGTTAAGACATCCACTGTTTGGCTTAAATCCTGAGGTTACTCAAATTGAACCGGAATTTAATGAATATCCTCCATTTGTAAATGCAACGACTGCTTTATCTGGAAAAGAACTTGCCTATTCATTAAACTTTCCACAAAAATCTATTGCAGGATTACCTATTCTTGAATGTGCTGAATTTGGAAGAAATATTGCTAAATATGATATTAGCGAATCAGATGATAAAACAGTGCATTTAGGTAATATTTTTAATATGAATCATGTGGAATCACTACCTGTTGACTTAGATTTAGAATCTTTGACCTCACATACGTTTATTACAGGTAGTACAGGTTCTGGAAAGAGTAATACTGTATATAAGCTTATTGATGAAGCATTAAAGAATAATATTCATTTTATGGTTGTAGAACCAGCAAAGGGAGAATATAAGGATATTTTTGGAAATCGAGATGATGTGAATGTATATGGTACAAATCCATACTATTCCGATATGCTTAGAATTAATCCTTTTAGTTTTCCTAGGAATATCCACGTTTTTGAACATCTTGATAGGCTTGTAGAAATATTTAATGTTTGTTGGCCTATGTATGCAGCTATGCCAGCGGTATTGAAAAGTGCGATTGAGAAGTCTTATGAAGATTGTGGATGGGACCTTGTTGAGTCAACTAATAGATACAGCGTGGAGTTTTATCCTACATTTTCTGATGTGGCTCTAAACATTAAGAAAATTATTGATAGTAGCGAGTATGATACTGATAATAAAGGGGCATATAAGGGATCACTTCTTACTAGATTGAAGTCCTTGACAGATGGTATTAATGGCATGATTTTTGTTCAAGATGAAATACCAGCTAGTGATATTTTTGACCAGAATACTATCATTGATTTAAGTAGAGTTGGTTCTGCTGAAACGAAATCTTTGATTATGGGAATGATGGTTCTTAAGCTTCAAGAGTATAGAATGAGTAATAAAGATTCTTTAAATTCAGATATTAGGCATATTACTGTTCTTGAAGAAGCGCATAATCTTTTAAAAAGGGCAACTGTAGATACTTCGGGAGACCGTGGAAATATGGTTGGGAAAAGTGTAGAAATGATTTCTAATTCTATTGCTGAGATGAGGACTTATGGTGAAGGCTTTATTATTGTTGATCAAGCACCAGGGCTTATTGACATGGCTGCAATTAGAAATACCAACACTAAGATTATCATGAGATTACCTGATAAATCCGATCGTGAACTAGTTGGATATGCAGCTAATTTAAATGATGATCAAATTACTGAGATTGCTAAATTTCCTAGAGGTGTTGGCGCTGTATATCAAAATGATTGGGTACAACCTGTTTTATGTAAGGTTGATAAATACGAATGTGAATCAAGTAAATATAATTATAAGAGACCTCAAGTAAATGTTTATGAAGATGATTACGAATTTAAGAAAAACATTTCAAGTTGGTTAAGTAATGGGACTAAAATAGAAGATGAGCTATATTTGAATGATATAAAAGATAAATTGTTAAATTTAAATATCTCATCATCAATTATTGTAAAAATTCTTGATTTGCTTAAGGTTCCAGCTAAGGAACCAAGGATGACAAAATTGGGTCCAATAATGAGTGAGTTTTATCCTACAGTTAAGGACGCAGTTGATACAGCATATAATGATACTAGTGATAAGGCAGAGTGGACAGCAGCTGCGGATAAAGAGCTTCGTCGAGTTGCTGGCAGGATTCATAATGATCAACTGAGAAGGGATATTATACAGGGTATAATAACATATTATATTTTGGTAGAAATTAATAAACCGTCGGTTTTGCAAGAATGGAGTGTGGAAGGAGAGTTAAGATGATTGATGGAATGAAGAACATGAACAACAATGAAGTTACAGATAATATGAATAACGGTGTATCTGTTAATGATATTACTTATAATCCAGATAAACGTATGGGGATTGAAAAGAATAATTCCGATATTAATGGTATTGAAAAATATGATCCTGATAAAAGAATAGAAACAAAAGCAAGTGAAGTGGATCATTCTGAAACAACTATCAAAGATATTCGAGAATCAGTAAATCATATTAATGAAAAATTATCGGAAATGGATTTAGAAGATATCATTTCAGTGCCTTATAATTCATTAGTAAGTAACGTTAATGATATGTCACTTGATTCTGTACTTGCTTCCTCAACTTATGCAACAGCATGTAAATTAAAAAGTGCTGATTTAGTTAGCGGTAAGGAGAATACCGATAAAACGGATAAGTATAATAAGTTTATTAAGAATAGTTTGTTGGAGTTTTTAGCTGAGCCAGAGTTGGTTAACAAGTATATACAAGAATATGGAATTGGCCCTGACATATTAAAAGAGGTGGCTGGTCAACAGGCTGAACTTGTATTTGAATTAGCCAAAGGATATATCTATATAACAGATAGATTATGTATGGGGGTAGTTCGTATTCTGGATAATGCTTGTAGAGCAGTATATAGTATGGGTTTATATGCTCTTGGTAAAAGTGACCTAGCAAAAGATGTTATGACAGAATCTAAAATAGACGAGTTTGTAGAGTTTCTAGATAAGACATTACAACCTACTGATATAGAAAAAAGAATTGGCGATACTATTGATAAAGTAGGTGAAGGTTTAGGAGAATTTGCTCTACTAATTGCTGGTGCAGTTGGTATTGCTGAATTAACACCTGCATTTACTGTTGGAGTTATTTTATGTGCTGGTGTTTTGGCGTTCGATGAAGCTGGGAAAAAACTTGAAGATAATGTTGAAAAGTCAGGAGAATATGGTAAAAAGGAGTTTTTATCAGCCCTATCAACAGCTGGATTAACAATTGTTGTTGAAAGGATGTTCCCTGTAATAGGAAAAATTGCTAGTGAAGCAAATGTTGTTAAAATCGCCGAAATTGTACAACCAATTGTAAAAGGTAATGTGAATTTAGGTGGAAATCTTGTTAGGTCAATTGGCAATGCATTTATAAGTGGTGCTGGAATGGCAGTATTTAAAGGGACAGAAGAAATACAAAAAATAATTGATTATGCTCTTGATATTAATGATAAGTTTGATGTTAAGAAAGAAATCCTTGAGACAGTCGGATTTGTTGGAGGAGCGGCTGCACTTGGAGGAGCAATATCTTTTGTTGGGAGTGCTATTGCAAAGTCGGAATTTTTTACAAAAATCATAAGGGAGATTAATCCCAAATATTCACCAGAAATCATGGATATAAATGATTATATCTATCAAGAAGTTGAATATATAAATGAATATATAAGTGAGTTGGAAGCAAAAGGTGTCTCTAAAGAAGCTTTAAGTAAATTAACACTTGAACCAGGAAAAGTATATAAAGAGTTAAGTAGCGAGGTTAAAGGACTAAGAGAGAGTTTTAAGAATAATAAAAATGCACTAATTAAAGAGTGGGAACAAAAATACAACAAAGAATGGCCGAGATACGCAGAGGACGTTATTATTGAAACTAAACAAGGAGTAAAGGCAATTATTAGAAAGGCTGGAGATTTATTTGATGCACATCATTTAGTACCTCTTAGTTTAGGCGGTGCAAATACATATGATAATATTGAACCATTACACGCTTTGGAGCATTTTGATCATTATGGTATTCATAAAGATGGGGGTCCATTAAGTAAGTTGATTAAGTTGTTAGGAGGAGAATTATGATAAAAGATATGATTAAAAATATAGTTAATAGCGGTTATATTGATAAGTTTTTTGTCGATAATGTAGAAAAAAAGTATGGACAGATTCCTGATATTGTAAGGAAGATAATTTCATATAATGATAATGATAGATTTATTGAAAAATGGCGAGTGATTTCAAAACCTGAGATTTTAGAATCTATTGAAACAATCCATGTTGACTTTGTTAAAATCAAATTGTTACCAGTAATAGATGTAGGCGACAATGATTTCATTTGTTATGATTTAAAAAACAATATTTGGGTCATGTTTAACATAGTTGATGAAATTGATTTTAATCCTAAAGATTCTATATATGATTATGTTGTTGATTAGAAGTGGAAATGGGATTATTATTAGTAATACATGTGTTGTAATTGAATTAAGAAGAAGCTATGGAGGGCTAGTTATGACATTTGCAGTTAGATATTTTTCGAGATCAGGTAACACAAAGAAGATTGCTGAGGCAATCGCAGAAGAGTTAGGAACAGTAGCAGTTTCAGTAGATAGCAGCGATGCAGCACTTAACGAGAAGGTGGATGTGCTTTTTGTCGGCGGCGCATTATATGCATACGGAATAGACAAGAAACTAACAGCATACCTTAAGAATTTGGATGCTAGTAAGGTTGGTAAGGTTGCTGCCTTTTCGACAGCCATGCTTTCAGCACATGCAAACGATGTTATTAAGAAACATGCAAGAGCAAAGGGAATAAATGTGCAGGATGAGACATTCTTCTGCAAGAGTAAGGAAGTTGATAGCAGCGTTGGTAAGGCTAAGGAGTTTGCGAAGGCGTCGGTGAAGTAAGCCTATATTTTTAAATTATCATGAAAAGTCGGTTTAAAACCGGCTTTTTTATAATTTTATTTGTAATACAAAAATGTGTTGACAAAATGTAATACATAAAGTAATATTAATACAAGATAATCTATTTCTATTTTATGGTTATAATATAAGAGCCAGAAAACTCATGGTCTTTAGATCGTGGGATGAATGGTGTCAGGCTTAAAACAACTATATTTTACAGAAATGATGTTAAATTAGTGATATATGGTACAATAGTATATAGTAAATGATGTTAAGATATTCAAGGAGCTAAAAGAACTAGGATATATATCAATGGTTACTAGAGGTAAATGGAAACTATCCGATAAGGCATCAGAGATGATTAGAATAACAAAGAGGTTGTAGGAAGGTGGTAAAATGGTAATAGAAAACACAAAATCAAATCAGCAATTAGCACAAGTAATTGCTTCAA
>JAILNN010000235.1 GCA_024691565.1 Lachnospiraceae bacterium
GATGATATTATGGCGACAAAACCCATAAAAATATCCATAGATGTAAATGAATTCATTAAGGAATATCATAATATTTACAAGGATAATAAAGAAAACTTTAATGCAGCACTACTAAAAATTACAGGAACAGCCCCTAAAAACTGTAGCAATATGTTTCAGTCTTTAAAATGCGGAGTCTTAGACGTTTCGGAATTAGATGTCTCACAAACAGAAAATATGAGTGGAATGTTTGGAAACAGCAATCCTCTTTATAACTCTGACATAAAAATGATATTTGGCCTGGATAACTGGGATGTTTCAAACGTAAAAGATATGAGCTGTATGTTCGAGAATCTTAATACTTTTACGAACCTTGACAGTCTGGAAAACTGGGATGTATCAAAATGTGAAAATATGCACAGAATGTTCAAATATAACAAAAATTTAGTTGACATCAAAGGATTAAAAGAATGGGATGTATCAAATGTAAAGGATTTATCTGCTGCATTCTATTTATGTTGTAATCTGAAAAATCTTGATGGTTTAGAAAAGTGGAACACAGAAAATGTAATATCAATGGCAGAAACTTTTTCTTCATGTTCATGTCTTAATGATATTAACAGTTTAAAAAACTGGAATGTTAGCAATGTAGATACAATGTTTAGAGCGTTTTATAGTTCAAACATATCAAATATAGATGCACTTAGTAATTGGGATGTTTCCAACGTAGAAGATATGAAAAGTATGTTTGAATCGAATTCTCTTCAAAACTTAGATGCATTAAGTAACTGGGATGTTTCTAACGTGAAAACAATGTCCTGGATGTTTGAAAACAATATATCACTTAAAAATATAGACGGAATAAGTAACTGGGATGTTTCTAACGTTGAAACACTGGCTTGGATGTTTTCTGATTGTGACTTAAAGGATGTTAATGCTTTAAAATCATGGCAGGTCTTACAGGTAGAAGACATAAGTGGAATTCTTTCAGGAAATAATAGACTCAATGATCTTTCTGCATTAAATGATTGGAACACATCTAACATTACAAATATGGAACTTTCATTTTCTGAATGCGATATAAAAAAAATCGGATTAAAAAATTGGGATATTTCAAATGTTGAAAGGATTGGTTGGCTCTTATATGGAAACAAAAGCCTTTCTAATATAGACGATTTAAGTAACTGGAATACAGCTAACGTAGAAAATATGGAAGGAACCTTTTCTGACTGTGGCATAGAGAATATTAATCCATTAAAAAATTGGGATCTAACTAATACTAAAAATATAAGCAGTATGTTCTCAAATTGCCCTAATCTAAAAAATATTGATGCATTTGAAAATTGGAATTTATCAAACATAAATGAAGCTGAATATACATTTGAAAAATGTCCTAATATAAAAGAATTAACTTTATCAAAAGAAAAGTTAGATACTGGTTTAGAATATAATAAAGACGTTATCACAAATATAATAATTACATGTCATAATATAAATAATATAAATTTAAGCGATAGAGAAATAACATATGATAATATTGATAATATTGATGACACTTTACAATTAATGTATAATGAGGATAAAGAGAGTAATAAAACCACAAAAGACAAAACTGCACCTGCAATAGAAGAAGCAATTGAATTGTAAAAAACAAAAAAACCAGAGTTAAAAGAGAAACTATAAAACAAAAGAAGAAGCAGAGAAGATTCTTGAAAGAAAAATAACACAAAAAGAATGGAAAGAAAAGGATTTAGCTTCATCCAATGGCTATGATCGGATATCTCTTTTTACACAATTATCAACAAAAAAGAAAGATGTATTTTTACGTCTTTCTTTTTTTTATAAACAGGAGCGTAAAACCTACTACCCTTGGGTGGTGGGATATAAGCGACTGTATTTTTACTGTTATTATTGTAATACAGTAAAATATATGCTATAATAGATACATAGGAAATGTCCTAAATCTAAAAGGAAGGAGAAAAATAAACTATGTATCTAACGATAAAGCAACAAGTGAAACATCTGTCAAAGGAAGATTACAAAAC
>JAILNN010000001.1 GCA_024691565.1 Lachnospiraceae bacterium
GGACCAGCACCTAAATCTCTCGCTGACTCATATATGCTAGGATTAAGATTTTTAAGCCTTGGAAGTATGGATAACAGCACATAAGGAATATTAAAGGTAATATGTGCAATCAATATTAACCTTTCCATATGTTTTATGGATAATCCTATTTACAATTTTACCAGTTGGATTTTTGTTTTTTTATGCTTTTTATGATAAAGGGTTTAGCTTAGAATATATAAAAGAGGCTTTTTCATCAATACATTTAATGGCTCTTTGGAATTCAATTAAGCTTTCTTTTTGGGCGACTTTTGTTTGTCTTTTGATTTCATATCCACTGGGACTTGCTCTTAGATCTATGAAATTTAAGAGGAAGAGTATTTTGATTATGATGGTCGTTGCGCCTATGTGGATGAATTATGTCCTTCGAATTATGGCGTGGCAGCTAATTCTTTCTCAGAATGGATTTTTAAACCAATTTTTAAGATTAATTCATTTACCAACTGCCGATATTGGAAACTCTGCAACAGCAATTCTTATTGGCATGGTTTATGATTATCTGCCTTTTATGCTACTTCCTGTATATAACTCTATAGCTGAAATTCAGAATGATGTTATTGAAGCGGCATATGATCTTGGAGCAAATAAGTTTACTGTTTTAAAGAAAATAATGATTCCACTTTCAATGCCAGGAATTATCAGTGGAATTATAATGGTATTTGTGCCTGCTTTAACAACTTTTGCGATTTCAGATATGCTCGGTGGTGGAAAGGTAATGCTTATAGGAAATGTTATTGAGCAGGAGTTTATAAGCTCCCTAAATTGGAATTTGGGTTCTGCTTTATCGTTGATTTTAATGATATTTGTTATACCTGGACTGTTTTCCAAGGGCGATTCCAAATTATAAAATATTTGGATATTCTATTACTAAATTTGATTATGAATGGTGGTTTTAAATATGACCAAATACATAAAAAGTTTTATGGTAATTATTGCTCTTACAGTAATGATTACAGGATGTGGTAAGAAGGGTGACTCTTCAGGAGGAGAAGTTAATAAATCTTCTTCTAATAATACCTTGACAGTTCTTAACTATGGAGAATATATTGATAGAGATGTGCTTGATACCTTTGAAGAAGAGACTGGCATAAAGGTGCTTTATGAAGAGGCTACAACGCCTGAAGAAATGTATGCTAAATATGTTGGTGGTGCAATTAACTATGATTTAATTTGTACTTCGGATTATATGATTGAACGCATGATTAATGAGGATTTACTTCAGGAAATTGATTTTGATTCAATGGAATACTTTGAAAATATGGATGAGAAGTATATTGAGTTATCTAAAACCTTTGATCCTGAAAATAAGTATTCAATTCCATATTTCTTTGGTACAATAGGATTATTATATAATACCAAGTATGTGGAAGAGGTGCCTGATAGCTGGGATGTGCTCTTTAATGGTGAATATGCAGGTGATATAATTATGCAAAACAGCATTAGAGATGCACTTATGTGCTCCCTGAAATATAAGGGGTATTCACTTAATACCACAGATAGGTCAGAAATTGATGAGTGCTTTGATATTCTAAATCATCAGAAAAAGGATGTTGAAGCCTATTTTGTAGATGAAGTAAGAGAAGAGATGGTTTCAGAGAATGGAAAAATTGCTGTTTGCTATTCAGGAGAAGCTTATCTTGCTAATGAGTATAATGAAGATTTGGAATATGTTGTACCAAAGGAGGGAACAAACCTTTGGATAGATTCCTGGTGTATGACTAAGAGTTGTGAGAATACAGAGGCTGCAACTAAGTTCTTAGATTTCTTATGTAGAGAAGATATTGCCTATCTTAATTTTGAAGAAATCTATTATCCAACACCAAATAAGGTGGTTTTTGAAGAGTTGGATGAAGAAGAGCAAAATGACCCTCTAATTTTTCCTTCAGATGAAGCTATTGAAAATTCTGAGGTTTATAAAACACTTGATGATGAAACCACTGAGTATTTAAGTAAGAAGTGGAAGGAACTAAAGATTAAGTATTAGACAATAAGGAGACAAGATGAAGAATATTTTCAGTATGTTATTTCCGACTAGAGACTGCGATTCGACTTATAAGATAAACTTTAGGAAACTCTATAAAAAGGGTTATCGCGGTATTATGTTTGACATTGACAATACGATAGTAGAGCATGACCAGCCTGTAACAAAGCGTGCAATAAAGCTATTTAAGCTACTACATAGATTGGGCTTTAAAACCTGCCTTATTTCAAATAATAAAGAAGCTAGGATAAAGCCGCTCGCTAAGAAACTCAATTGTGAATATGTGTATAAGGCTGGCAAACCAAAGAAATTTGGTTATTTAAAGGGAATGAAGAAGATGAATACAAATAAACATAACACTGTATTCATTGGAGATCAGCTTTTTACCGATATTTGGGGTGCAAACAGGGCTGGAATCAAGTCGATTCTTGTAAAACCAATTGCAAAACATGAAGAAATCCAGATTGTATTAAAACGAATTTTAGAAAAGCCAATTATAGCATTATATCAGAGGAGCAAGGAAAAACAATTACAGAAATTAAGAAGTTTTAAGAAAGTTAGGCGAAAATAAACAAATAGAATGTAAAAAATGACAAATTAGGGTAAATGATTAAGTTATTGATTTTATCGTTAACAAATTATTTACAATTAGACTGTTACAAGTTCATATTTACATTTTATAATCTGAACTATCAAATGAAAGTTTGATAAATGCTTAATATTTTAAATTTTAATTTTTTCATACCTTCTCCTTTATCTGAGCTGCTCCGTAAAGCAGCTCTTTTTTTTTCGATAAAGTGTCACAGAAGCAAATAAAGTGTCAGCGAAGCTGACGGTAGAGTATGAAAAGTTGAAAACTTTTCATGCGGACTTTCCGAATGTCCCTCAAACCAAACAACCCCATCACACCTTAAACCTATATCCAACTCCCCATATAGTCTCAATATACTGTGGATTAGATGTATTAACCTCTATCTTTTCTCTTAACTTCTTTATATGAACGGTAACAGTAGCAATATCACCTACAGAATCCATCTTCCAAATCTCTTTGAAAAGCTCATCCTTTGTAAATACATGGTTAGGATTTTCGGCTAAGAAGCATAGTAAATCAAATTCCTTTGAAGTAAAGTTCTTCTCAAGACCATCCTGCCAAACACGACGGGCTGTTTTATCGATCTTTAAATCTCTAATCTCAAGGATATCATTCTGAACCTGACCAAGAGTAGTAAGACGTTTATATCTATCGAGATGAGCCTTAACTCTAGCAACTAATTCACTTGGGCTAAAAGGTTTTGTCATATAGTCATCGGCACCAAGACTTAAGCCTCTAATCTTATCAATATCGTCCTTTTTAGCAGAAATAATAATGATAGGAGTATTCTTTTTAGCTCTAATAGCCTTACAAATCTCGAAACCATCCATACCAGGTAGCATTAAATCGAGAATAATAAGGTTAAAGTCCTCAGAAAGAGCAGCTTCAACACCGTCTTTACCATTATTCTTTGTCACAACCTCAAAATTACTTAATTCAAGATAATCTTTTTCTAAATCTGCGATAGATTCTTCATCTTCAATAATTAATATTCTAGCCATAGTTGCCTCCTTATTGTTTTTGTTTTAAGGTAAAATATATTTTAAGTCCACCATCTTCATTAGTTTCAGCCCAGATTTTACCACCATGATCATTAACAATTCTAGAAACAATAGCAAGTCCTAAACCACTTCCCGGTTTAGAAGAGTTTCTAGAGGAATCGGTCCTGTAAAATCTTGTAAATATGAGTGGTAATTCTTTTTCAGGAACACCAGGACCGTTATCTGAGATAGAAACTAGTATAAACTTATCTTCAATATAATTAACGTCCTCAGCCATTGATCGATAGACCAAAGGTGCTGAGTTAAGTGGAATAGCATCGACTTTGATGATTCCTTTTTCTTTGTTTTTGTATTTTAAACTATTTCCAATAATATTGGTAATAACTCTTTTTAATTGTTCAGGATCTGCTAAAATCCTGACATCATCATTAATAGTGTTATTATAGATTATTTCCATATCGTTGATTGAAAGTTCAAGACTTATATCTTCGATACAATCATCGAAGTATTCGCTAAAATTAATGGCCTTAAAGTTATATATGAGGTTTTTACCTTCAAGTTTTTGAAAGGTAGAAAGCTCATCGATTAGATATGATAGTTCATTTGATTTAATACTAATTGTTTTTAAGTATTGGTATTTTTTTTCGGGGGTTTTAGCAACTCCATCCATCATACCTTCAGCATAACCTTTAATTGTTGTGAGAGGAGTTCTAAAGTCGTGTGCAATACTTGTAATCATAGAACGAGTGTCTTCTTCATATTGCAATCTGTCCTCAATGGCATCATTTAGCTTATTTCTTAGGTCTTCAATATTTTGAGAAATCCTTATGATTTCATCGTTAGAATCAGGTATAAAAACCGGTTCTTTTAATTCGCCCTTTAAAACCTTATTAACTGTATTTGAAAGGACCTCAAGAGGTCTCATAAAGGCAAAGATTAACCAAATTATAAGGGCAATCCCTGATATAATCATGATTATAAAGTAAATTCTGATTGTACTTTTAATAAATCTTTCCCAGTAGTTATTAAAGTTTGTTAGGTCAGTGATAATAAATACTCTGCAAATAGCATCATTTGTGGAGAATGATGTACTCCTATAAGAAAAAGGCTTTTTATAGCCGATTCCTTCAGATTCTATTGAATATTTTGAAAAATCAATTTCATTTAGGTTATTATCATCTATGTTACTAACTGGGTTTTGGTCACCGATATAATAATCCTCCATGTTTAAGGTAACATAGATGGTAGAAGAGTATCTTTTTACATCTCTATTTAAGTCCCTTAGATTATTATTATCAAGAAAATCGTCATTATTTGATTTTATTGAGCTACATACCTCTTCATAAGCCTTTTCAGAGAGCTTTTCTCTGATATTTATAGGGTCAGTTAGGAATTCGCTAATTTTTAACTTTGTTCCATATTCCCTTTCACTAAGCTTTGAAATGGCTGATAAATCAGTTAATGCAGATAATAATGTAGCAGTAAACGGTAGTAGAAAGGCAATAAGAAATGAAATAATTATTTTAGATTTAATATTCATAAATAAATCTAAGCCTCCTAGTATGCGTTTTCGTTAACCTTTTTACTGAAAAATGTAAGGAATAATATCTTTATATCTAAGGCAAGAGTCCAGTTTTCAACATAATATAAATCATATTGAATACGTTTTGAGATTGATGTATCTCCTCTAAGACCATTTACCTGTGCCCAACCAGTCATTCCAGGTCGTACCTGATGTTTAACCATGTAACGAGGAATTTCTTGTTGGAATTTATTTACAAAGAATGGTCTTTCTGGACGAGGTCCTACAAGACTCATGTCTCCCTTTAAAACATTGAAGAGCTGTGGAAGCTCATCAATATTTGTTTTTCTCATAAATTTACCTATTTTTGTTACTCTAGGATCATCCTTAGTTGTCCAGGCTTTTTTCTCCTCAGTTTCCTCTTGGATAACCATGGAGCGAAACTTATACATTTTAAACTCTTTATTGTGTGTTCCAATTCTGTTTTGTGAGAAGAAGATAGGTCCCTTTGAAGTTGCCTTAATTATTATCATTACAACGCTCATTGGTATCGCAAGTATGATAATTCCAAATAAAGAGCCTGCTATATCAATTGTTCGTTTGATAAACTTATTAAGTGAAGATGTGAGAGGAACATGGCGGATGTGAATTACAGGAACACCATCTAAGTCCTCTGTGTATGGTTTTGTAGGAAGAATCTGATTATAATCAGGAATAAACTTAGTGTAAACACCAGATTTTTCGCATGTCTCAACGATTTTTTCGAGCTTACCAAATTCATCGATACCGATTGTAATTCCAATTTCATCGAATTTATTGGTTGAAAGCAAACGTGGTAATAGACTAATCTTACCAATAACTGGAACATTTCTATATTTCTTAGTTGTTGGCTGTGTGTCATCTAGAATACCATGTACATAATATCCCCATTCTGGATGGCTACGTAGTCTGTCAATATAATCAATTGCGCTTCGGCTATATCCTACAAGAATAATGTGTTTTAGGTTTCTTCCAGAGCGTCTCATCCTTTTAAGAATAAGTGAAACTATTGATCTAAACAAAAAGTCTAATAAAACGTTTGATACAGCGAAAATTCCGAGAAATAGACGTGCATAAACAGACTGCTTTAAAAGGAAGAGAGCAGCTGCACAGTAAATTATTCCAAGGAAGTTTGCTTTAATAAGTCCCCAAAGCTCGCTTCTTCGACTATTTGTTCTTTTTGGGTCATACAGTTTACAGATATTATATAAAATTAGGAATGCGGGAATAAGAAAAACCAGCATTTCAACATATTCTTTTTCTGGTAAATAGTAACCAATTGGTTGAGCGATTAAATCTCTTCCAAATATGGGTTTGAAAATCCCATTAAAGAAGTCACGCCATTCAGTATTAAAACGAATTCTATATGCTAAAACAAATGATAATGCTATAATAATTCCGTCGATTATAAATTGGAAAATATTAAGCAATTTTTGGTTTTCTTTAATCAAAACAATACCTCATTTCTTGATACAAGTTATTTTTTGAGATACCTAATTATATTATTAAAAGCCGATTTAATCAACACTTTTCGTAAAAAATGACCTATTTATGAAGTTCACAGCTTTGACACAAAAAACTGTTAAACTTTATTGTATTTTAGATGTATAATAAGATAGGATTAGAATTTAGGAGGATTTAAGACTATGAATGAAGATAATGGTTTTGATTCTAACATTAATGATGTAAATGAACCTGAGGTTAATGAAGATAGCCAGGTTGCTGAGAGTTTTACAGAGAATAGCATTAATGAAGAAGTAGTTAATAACATTGCTGAAAATAGTGCTAATAATCAGGTGGTAGAGGAGCCTTCTTATGAGATTCCTGCAGAAGCGCCTGTTAATAATCAAGTAGAAGTGGAACCTGAAAATAATATTTCTCAGGGAGAAAGTACCGATGATTATGGTTTTACTGGTGAATATGGTAAGAGTATTCCTGGTCAAAGGTATTATAGTTATGATGGTAATTCAATTCCTCATCCAAGAGAATATATAAATCCAAATGATGAGAAGGTTGAAAATAACCAAAATAATTCTGCTAATTTCGGTAGTAATGGAGCTCCAAATAATGGATATAACAATGCTTCAAATAATGGTTATAATAATGCTCCGAATAATGGGATGCATAATAATGGATTTAATAGTCAGAATAATGGCTATAATCATAATAATGGCTATAATCAGAATAATGGTTATTATCAGAATAATGGTTATAACAATTATCAAAACAATAACCAGAATAATAATTCAAAAAAGTCTTCTGATGGAAGTGGAATAACTGGAAAGAAGTTAGGTGCAACGGTTATTTTAGCTATTGTTTTTGGTATTGTCGCAGGTCTTATTTTTACCTGTGTTCATATGTTTTCTAGTATGATTACTAATAAAAAGAATGAAACTAATATTGTTAGCCAGAAGGATGATTCAGATGATGGCATGATTAATAATGCTGATAAGAGTTCTGACATAGTTGTTAGTGGTTCTGCAGTTGGTGAAAATGATATTTCTGGTCTTGTTGAAATGACTATGCCTTCAATGGTAATTATTGCTTGTACATCTGAAGGTCAGGACTACTTCGATATATTTGGTCAGTTTTATAAGGGTAAGGAAACTGCTAGTGCAGGTTCTGGTTTTATTATTGGTAAAAATGATGATGAGCTTTTAATTGCCACTAATAATCATGTTGTTGAAGGTACAAAGGAAATCTCAACAAAGTTTATTGATGATGAGGTTTATGAGGCTACAATTAAGGGAACAGATGCAGCATCTGACCTTGCTGTAATTGCAGTTAAGTTATCTGACTTAAAGAGTTCAACTCAAAAGAAGATTGCAATTTCTAACTTAGGTGATTCTAATAGTTCTAAGGTTGGTGAGAAGGTTATTGCTATCGGTAATTCGCTTGGCTACGGTCAGTCGGTAACTGTTGGATATTTAAGTGCAAAGGATAGAGAAGTTTCTGAAAGTTCAGGACAGGGTGGTGCAGCCACAAAGATTAAGGTTCTTCAAACAGATGCTGCTATAAATCCTGGAAACAGTGGTGGTCCACTTCTTAATATGAAAGGTGAGGTTATCGGTATTAACTCTGCAAAGATTGCTAGTAGTACGGTTGAGGGTGTTGGATATGCAATTCCAATTTCTGATGCTACACCTATTATTAATGAACTTATGAATGAAAAGACTATTCCAAAGGGTGAAGAAGGATATTTAGGTGTTACAATGATTAATGTAAGTGACCTAACTCAAAGTCTTGATTTACCTGAAGGTGTTTATGTTCAGGAGGTTGCTGAAGATGGAGCTGCTGATGAGGCAGGAATAGTTAAGGGTGATATTATTACAGCTGTTGATTCTAAAACTGTTATAGATAAGACAGTTTTAAAGGATGAAATTACCTCTCATAAGGCAGGCGAGAAGATTAAGATTACATATCAAAGATTAATTGATGGTGAGTATAAAGAATCTACAGTTGATGTTACTCTTAAAGGAGAGGATTCTATGAAGTCTCTTGAAGACGATGAAGAAAGTAAAGAAGAAAACGAAGATAATGAAAATGGTGGAAATGACTTCTTTGGTGGATATGGGGGAATCTGGTAATGGAAGAGAGTTCTTACCAAGAAAATAATGATGAAATAGAAGAAATAAAACCTAAGAAACAATCTAAGATAATTACTGTCATACTTGCTATTACTGCGATTCTTATATTTTTACTAGTTACTGTTTTAGAGTTTGTTGCGGTAGAGATTTTTCTTGGAGCCGATATTAGAGAAATTGGACTTGAATTTTGTATAAAAAATACGGTTTTAATTCTTGTATTTAATATGCTTATTTATGTGCTATTTCGTAGAATAAAGCTTTCACTTTTTATATCAGAGCTTATTGTTTTAATTGTTGGAATTGCAAATTACTTTGTTTTGCAATTCAGGGGCTACGGAATTGTAGTTATGGATTTCTTTTCTATTAAAACTGCTGGAAATGTTGCAGGAGCCTATGAATATTCATTTGGTAAAAATGCAATTATTGGCGTTTTAATACTTGTGTTTTGTATAGTAATTACTTTTATTTATCCAGAAAAGAAACATAAAGCTCTTAGTATTGAAAGAATTATTCCTGCTGTTATTTGTTTAGCAATGTCAGTTTCATTTATTGTTACAGTTAATGTTAAGGATGTATTCTTTAATGATGTAAGTTCCTTATCCTGGGACCATAGAGTTGGTATGGATAAGTATGGTTATGTTTTATATACGGTTTGTAATGCACAAAGCGCTAAGGTGACTGCTCCCAGAGGGTATTCTGCATCAAGTGTTGATAGAACTTTAGAGTCTTTTTCTAAAGAAAAGGATGAGATTAATTCTTCTGAAAGAGCCTTAGATTTTCAAGAAAAGAAGCCTAATATTATTCTTATAATGAACGAGGCTTATACTGATCAGAGGGTTCTTGGAACGATTAATACTAATAAGCCTTTCTTTGAGTTTTATGATTCGATGAAGGAAAATACCGTTAAAGGTTATCTTGAAGGTTCTGTTTATGGAGGATATACTTCGATTTCTGAGTTTGAGTTTTTATCAGGTCTTTCAAAGTCAAATCTTCCTGGAAACCCATATTTGCAGTATCTAAAAGATTATTTTCCAAACCTTATTACGAGTCTTAAGGATACTGGTTTTTACAGTAAGGCGATTGCAATTCATCCTTATAATGCATCTGGATACAATAGAAACAGGGTTTATCCGCTTCTTGGATTTGATATATTTTATGATAAAAATTCTTTTGAAGATTGTGAATTGACTCGTGGAAGATTTGTTTCTGATGAAGATGATTTTAATATGATTAAAAAGCTTTATGAAGAAAAGGATGAGTCTGACAGGCTTTTAATCTTTAATGTTACTATGCAGAATCACAATCCATATACTTTGGTTAATGATTATGATGCTGAAGATAAGGTTAAACTTACTGGAAATGCAGTAAATGAGACGCAGGCAGAAGAGTATTTGACCTGCATTAGAAAGAGTGATGAAGCCTTAAAGGACTTGGTTTCTTATTTTGAAAAAGAAGATGAACCTACTGTAATTCTTATGTTTGGTGACCATCATCCACATTTACCTGATTCTTTTTATGAAAAGGTTATGGGTGTTAATCCGTCTAAGTTTTCTACAGAAGATACGATGGATACTCATAAGATTCCATTTTTGATTTGGGCAAATTATGATATTGAAGAGAAGAATATTGGGACTAGCTCAATAAATTATCTTCCTTTGATTCTTAAAGAAACCATTGGCGCTCCTTTGACAGACTTTGATGTTTATTTAAAACATCTATATGAAGAGTTTCCTAGTATTAGTAGTAATGGTTATTTTGATAAAGAGGGAAATATTTACCGTTGGTATGAGGATAATCCGACAATTAGGGAATATAAGGAAGTGCTTGATGAATATGGAGAAGTAGCATATAACTATTTGTTTGATGATAATAGAGTAGATGAACACTATAAGTAAAAAAAAGATGTAGGAACTGAAGCTCCTACATCTTTATTTTTGAAATTATTCTTTTGTTTAAAATCGGAATTAAAGCTTTTCTGCCATAGAGTAAAGAAGATAAGCTGTTTCATCCCATCCAAGACATGGGTCTGTGATGGATTTTCCATAAACATGCTCATGAACACTCTGACAACCTGATTCGATGTAACTTTCAATCATTACACCCTTTACAAATTTTTCGATTTCCTTTGATGAATTACGGCTATGAAGGATCTCGTTAACGATTCTTGGCTGTTCATCATAGTTCTTATTAGAGTTTGAATGATTACAATCAATGATACATGATGGATTAAC
>JAILNN010000002.1 GCA_024691565.1 Lachnospiraceae bacterium
CTGAATATAATTCTTCATCACCTTCATTATCAGCTTTAATTTTTATTGTTGTATACTTTAAACTGAGAAGAAAATAAAAAATTACAATCAAAATAATTCCTTCATAACGATATTCCGACTTAAATAAATATGCAATCGCACAAAAAAACATAACAACAGGTATAACTAATATATATTTTCCCACAAAATTTTGAGGATCTATTTTAAACATAAATAATTTATTATTAGTAAGAATATCATCTATAAGTTTAAGACAAACGAGTCCAAAAAACAGGGTAAAAATCACATTTTGATGATTTAAATCAATAATAGAATTATGGATGCATAAGTCATATGGTAATTCTGAAATTAAAGCAAAGATAAGCATTCGAAGTAAATATTTCTTTATATTTCCTGTATGAAAAAAACCAAAGGATAGAATTAGACAAAATAGAGGAAAAGAAAATCTCCCAAAGCATCTCATCAAATCATAGGTATCCCAATCTATCCTAGCCATCATATCAAGTCTAACTGCCAAATGGTCCATTGTCATTGTGACGAGGGCTATTATTTTAAGAGCCAAAAATAAATAATTTGTTTTACAATCTTTAAAAACAGCTTCCTTCATAAATCCTCCACTTAGAAAATCTATATAAAACAAAAAAGCCTCATCGCTTTAAGCTCTTGAGACCTCTTTTAAAAACAAATATTTGATATAAAGCAGTCTGTAGGGGAATCGAACCCCTGATTCCGCCGTGAGAGGGCGGCGTCTTAGCCCCTTGACCAACAGACCATTTTCACTGCACTTTTCGTGCAACAGTTGATATATTACACTATTTTAAATGCAGTGTCAAGAAAATATTTTAATTTTTTTTAATCCCTCATAAACCCGCTCATAATGCAGGCTCCTGCAGCATGAGTTTCTTTAATCTCATCAATATTTTCCATATTAATTCCACCAATTCCAAAAACTGGTACACTCGAATTATCACAAATTTCCTTAAGAAAATCTAATCCTCTAGCAGGAAGTCCCTTTTTACAATCCGTTAAAAAGACATGTCCCGCAGTCACATAGCTAACTCCTAAATCGACAGCTTCTTTTAATTCATCTAAAGAGTGAATAGATGCACCATATTTTAAATTCTCTAATTCACTCTTCTCTATCCCCCTTAAAACCCCTAAAGGGAAATGAACATAATTAACACCTAATCTAGACGCAACCTTATGAAAACTATGTAGGATAAGTCTTACATCATTTTTCTCACAAAGCTCTTTTACACTATTTGCAAGTTTTTCATAATCTTCTTCAGTTAAATCTTTTTCTCGTAAAATAATATAATCCGGTTTTTTATTCTCTAAAACCTTTTTAATTCTATCAAGAAAATCCTCATTACAAAGTTTTCTATTTGTAACACAGATGATTTTAAACATATAAATAATCATTCAGCACAGGCTGAAGTCCTTCCTTAGACATATCATCATACATGGTATTAAAGCTTCTTGTATCGCTAATCTCAAATTGCTCATCACCTTCAGCGTTCTCGCTTTCCTTACCTGTATACTTACTCTCATGGTCACCAATACCAGTAGAAACTCCAGCAGAAATCTTTGTTGCCGCAATTTTTACAATACCATCTCTAAAGGCCTTACTTTCTCTTGAAGAAACTGTAATACCACAAAATGGAAGAAAGATTCTATATGCACAAAGAACCTGACAAAGCTCTTTTTCATGAACATCAAGAGGATTAATTGCCTCATTATTAATAATTGGTCTAAGTCTTGGACAAGAAAGAGAAATCTCAGCCTGAGGATATTTCCTTTGAAGAAAATACATATGAAGCGCACTGGCAAGAGCATCCTTTCTAAAGTCAGAAAGACCAAGAAGCGCAGAACCTGCAACTCCTCTCATACCAGCCTTTAATGCCCTCTCCTGAGCCTCAAATCGATATGGATAAATTCTCTTATGACCTAATAAATGTAATTCTTCATAGCGGTCACTATTATAAGTCTCCTGAAAAACAGTAACATAATCAACTCCACATTCATGAAGATACTTGTAATCTTCAGTATTAACAGGATAAATTTCGATTCCAACCATCCTAAAATACTTTCTTGCAATTTTACATGCTTCACCAATATATTTAATGTCACTCATGGAATGGCTTTCACCAGTTAAGAGTAAGATTTCTTCCATACCGCTATCAGCAATAACTTTCATCTCATGCTCAACCTGTTCCATATTAAGTTTCATTCTTCTAATATCATTGTAGCAATTAAAACCACAATAAACACAATAATTTTCACAATAATTAGCAATATATAATGGAGTGAATAAATATACTGTATTACCAAAATGCTTTTGAGTTTCAAGCCTAGCCTTATTAGCCATCTTTTCCAAAAATGGAGCGGCCGCTGGTGAAAGAAGAGCCTTAAAATCTTCAATTGTGCAATGATCCTTTTGAAGTGCTCTTTGAACATCCATTGCAGTATATGAATTATAATCATAACTCTTAACTTCACTTAAAACCTTATCCATAATATCGGACTTAATTCTCTCCATACCATCCATATACTCCATATGATTAGTACGAGAGGCAGGATTATTTTCAAGTTCATGTTTTTTCTTTAAAGCAGCCTCTGAAAGATTTTCTGAATCTATAAAATATCTTTTATCTGTTTCTGTTGCCATTTTATTCGCCTCTTTTTTAATAAGTTTAAGTTTATCAAATTGAATATTTACATATCTTTCATGATAGTCAGATATATAATCTTATATGTAAAACAAAATTCTATTAATCTCTTAAAAATCCTGTCAAAGTATCAGATGGTGACGCACCTCTGGTTATAACTCTTCCAAGACCAGCAAGATATGCTTCTCTACCAGCAATTACAGCCTTCTTAAATGCATCCGCCATAACAGGTAAATCACCAGCTGTAGCAAGTGCGGTGTTAGACATAACTGCTGCTGCACCCATTTCCATAGCTTCACAGGCCTGTGATGGACTACCAATACCAGCATCAACAATAATAGGAGAATCAATCTCATCAATCAAAATTTGGATGAAGTCCTTTGTTGCAAGACCTTTATTAGAGCCAATTGGTGATGCAAGCGGCATAACACATGCAGCTCCAGCATTAACAAGATCTCTAGCAATATTTAAATCTGGATACATATATGGCATAACTATAAATCCTTCCTTAGCAAGGATTTCTGTAGCCTTAACAGTCTCCTCATTATCAGGTAAGAGATACTTTGTATCCCTCATAATCTCAACTTTAACAAAATCACCACAACCAAGTTCTCTAGCAAGTCTTGCAATTCTAACTGCCTCTTCAGCATTTCTTGCACCTGAAGTATTTGGAAGAAGTGTAACATTTTCAGGAATATAATCCAAAATATTCTCATTTTCCTTTGAATTTGTTCTTCTTACTGCAACAGTAATAAGTTCAGCACCTGCATACTTTACAGCAGCTTCAATAAGCTTAAGAGAATACTTTCCAGAACCTAAAATAAATCTAGAATTAAATTCATGTCCTCCAATAACAAGCTTATCATCTTTCAATTTTTCTTCTAAATTAATCATCTTTCTACCTCTTTTTCTATAATAAATTTAATACTTAAACAAAATTCACGAACGCTTCCTAGCGTTAGGGTTGTTCCTCACCAATAATAAGTCTAATAATCATATTTGCTTCATGAGCAGCCGCAGCTAAAACTCTTGAAGAAACAAGTCCTATTCCATCATCAATATCACTAAACCCATCTCCGCATATATATAACTTGCTTAGACGTCTTTCAGTTTTAATTAGGTTAGTACTGCCAAATCCAGCCATACCAGAACCAGAAACAATATACTTTTCAGGGAAGAGTTTTAAAACACTTCCTACGAGTGTAGCTTTAGCATCCGGATTATCAAAGGCTTCACATATAATATCATCATCTTTTAAAAGTGTAGGTATATTATTTTCATCAATTTTAACAAAGTCTTTTTTAATCTCAATAAAAGGAAATATTTCCTTTAAATTATCTTCTAAGGCATCTGTTTTGGGCATTCCTAGCTGTTTAACAAAATACTGTTGGCGATTTAGATTTGAAATATCAACCCTATCAAAATCAATTATATGTAATCTACCAACTCCAGCTCTAGCAAGCGCTATTGCAACGTTCGAACCGAGCCCTCCTAAACCACAAATTGCAACAGAAGAATTACGAAGTAAATTTAGTCTCTCCTTACCAATTCTTCCCTCAAGTGATTCAAGCATTTTTTTCTCTAAATCAAACTCATCCATTTTATAACCTCATAAACATCCTCAAGTATATTACTATCAACCACCACCAACAAACTGAACAACCTCTACACTATCATCATCCTTTAATAAATATTCATTAAATTCAGCCTTAGGTACTATAGAAAAATTAACCTCCACAGCTACTCGAAGCGGATTATAGTTTAATTCTGCAAGCGCATCGGTAATGCTCTTCCCAGCAAAATCATACATCTCACCATTAATCTTAACCATAATAAACCCCCTTTCAACTAAATAAAAGTTCGCTTCTAAAACAAAAAAAGAAACCTAAAACACGTAGGTTTCCAGAAATTATAACAATATTTCCCTACGTTGGCATTATCCAAATCAGGTATTAGGTCGAGGGGCACACCCTCCTCTCAGCTTTTCTGCAAGCTCCCCTTTTTGTTGAATTTATATATTTTAATTAACGTTTGTAATTTTAGCACAACGATATTTCATCGTCAATTATATATTTCCTAATATCATATTAAATCCCAAAATAAAAAAGCAGGTAGGGAAATTTTTGTTTTCAACTACCTGCTTTAGTTTACTACTTTAAAAGGTATTTATTTATGATAATTCTACGATAATGTTACATCCGAAATTGTCGGTGTACTAGAACCTGATCCAACAGAGAAGTTAAGAGTAACTGTCTCTCCTGCAGCAAGGTAAGTACTCCACTCAGGATTTAAAACCTGATAGCGATTATTTCCTAAGCTAACAAGTCTTCCGCTCCACATACTTGTAATCTCTCTATCAAGTGTAAATTCTACTGTCCATCCATCTGTAAATGTCTTTCCTGTAGTATTTGTAAATTCAATTGTTCCAAGTCCACCTGATCCCCAATCACTTGTAATAGTAATTGTAGCATCGATAGAATCTGATGAATCACTTGAATCGCTTGACTCTTCAACTACTGGTGTTGCAGTTGGTTCAACTGTAGGTGTTGCAGTAGGCGCTACAGTAGGTGTTGCAGTAGGTGCTACTGTTGGAGCCTCTGTTGGAGCTTCTGTTACAACTGGAGTTGCTGTAGCCTCCTCTTCCTCTGCTACTTCAGAAGAATCTGATACAGATAAGCTAACAATCTTTCCGCCATTCCAAGAATACAAGCTAAGATATGAAACACTATCTCCATCAGAAATATTCATACTAGCCTTTAATTCCTTAACTGTACATGTAGCAGTAACTTCATCTGAAGCATTTGCTGCTGCATTATAGCTAGAACCATTTACCCAATTCGAATTAACAACTGCTCCCCAACCTAGAACTCCCCAATATGAATGAGAAGAATCTGTACATGTGTAAACAAGTGTAACTACATCATCATCAGCTGCATCTGTAAGCCAGCTTGTATTAGTTGTTTCATACTGAGTAACATTTTCAGCTAAAAGTGTTTGCTCACCAGAAGTTGTTGGAGCAACTGTTACAACTGGAGTTGCTGTTACTTCAGGTGTAGCTGTAGGTGCCTCTGTAACAACTGGAGTTGCTGTTACTTCAGGTGTAGCTGTAGGTGCCTCTGTTACCACAGGTGTCTCAGTAGCTGTAGTTTCACTTGAACTTCCATTTATTCCTGATACACTAAAGTTCATTGTAAGTGTATTTTCTGTCTGATATGAAGCATTATTAAAATATGCTTTATAGTTACTACTTTCAACTGTAACATTATTTACATGAGTATTAGCCCATACATTAATAAATGAGAAGTTGAAAATAGGATTTACAAGTCCGTCATCTGAAGCTTCCTGTGAAACATCATATGTAAATGTATCATTCTTCATTGTATAAGTTGTTCCATTAACTTCAAATGAATCAACCTTAAGAGTTGCTGTATCAAAAGCAGATGCCTCTTCATCACCAACAGAAATATCACGAATATAGAGAGAACCAATATTCTTAAGCTGTGATTCTGTAGCTGTTAATGATAATGAATATGTTCCACCATTTGCATCAATATCAACTGACTCATCACTAATAACTGACTGCCAATTTGCAGTCTCTAAAAGATAAAGCTTAGCCTTAATCTTTGATGACTTTGGCACAGTAACAGTACATGTAGCACTGCATCCATTAGCTGTATATGCTGTAATTGTACATGTACCAACGCTAACTGCTGTAACTTCACCCTTAGAGTTAACTGTAGCAATATCTTCATCGCTAGACTTCCAGCTAACCTTATCTGTACAACCAGCTGGTGCAAGTGTTGCAGTAAGTGCAGACTTTCCTTCTCCAACACCAACTGTAAGGCTAGTCTTATCAAGAGTAAGACCTGTTGCAGTTGAAGTAGTTGTACCAGCATAAATTTCCATAATTGCATCAATTATAGTCTGCTGAGTAACCTTATATGTTGAACGATTGAAAAGTCCAAATCCATATGTTCCATTGTATCCATTATCCCAATAAACAGGAATAAGTCCATATTCATCAGCATAATAGCAAACCTTGTAAGCAAATTCAGCACGATTAGCTGTATTAGAAGAATCATAATCTGACTTATCAATAGAACCATACTCACCGATAACTACCGGATATCCTGCATCGACAAACTTATCATTCATCTTCTTAAACTGAGAAATCATATAAGATTCATCACCCCAGCTAGCCACCTTTGAGCTATCTGTTGCAGTATCTCCCCATTGAGTAACAGCACTAGATTCAGTTCCACAGAACTCCCAAGGATCATAATAATGTACAGAAATCATAATCCTCTTTTCGCTAGATGAAATTGAACTTGAAAGATAATTATCTGTAGGAAGTTCAAATCCATAATCATCAGCTGTATAGTTGATATTTGTATTCCATCCTGGAATTAACAACCATCTCATATCATTATTTCCGCCAGTCTGTCTAACAGTATCGACGAAAATCTGATTATAATCATTTATGTTATCATAAGCTGTAGATGAAGGAGTTCCATAAGTTCCATCAAACTCTTCATTCATAGACTCAAAAATAAGATGTTCATCATAATCTTTAAATTTTGTAGCAATCTGCTTCCAGCAAGCCTTATACTTAGCCTTAATTGTTGTCTGATCAGAATTACCACATAATAACCAACCACCATCAATACTGGTGTAACCATCACCATGCATGTTAATAATTGCATACATATCATTATCTACACAATAATCAACAACTTCCTGAACCCTGTTTAACCAACTTTCATTAATTGTATAATCAGAATCACTTCCAATCATACTAAGATAAGAAACCGGAATTCTAACTGACTTAAATCCAGCATCCTTAACTGCTAAAATTAAATCCTCAGTAATTACAGGGTTTCCCCAATTAGTTTCACCTGGAGTGCCTCCAGAAGCTGCCTCCAACTGATTACCAAGATTCCAGCCAGCTCCCATAGCTGCTGTAATCTCACTTTGATCCAAATCCTCAAATGTAGAGGACGCATTCGCTACCTGTTTCACAGGCATAGATGTTGACGCACTGATTACCATTGCTGCTGCTAAAACAACAGACATAACCTTTTTGCGTAATCGCATGATACCTTCTCCTTTCTGGATAAAAAAATATTAAATTGTTTTATTGAAATGTTTGTAAAATTTCAAAAAAAAATTATATAAAATGCTCCCCGTTCAGGAAGAAAATTTTATATAATTTAATTTATAAAATGTTACGTGCATGCCCCATACATGCGAACATCTCAACGCTCAATTAAAAAGATATCACTTTTGTGCATTATGTTCAAGTTTTTTTGAAAATGTTTACAAATTATATACAATTTGTACAAAAATTAATCATATATCTTTTAAAGTAATAAAAAAACAAATAAAAAATGCCTCCTTAGCCAAGACAAACCTCAGCCAGGAGGCACCCTAAAAATTCATTTATAATTTAAAAGCATTTATTTTCAACAAACCATCAGTTTTAATGTATTTATCTCCACCTTCATAGTCAGGAAAGATTCTACTTGTAAAAACTTCTTCACCATCATTAAAGAAAATTTCAATACTACTATTATCAATAAAACATGATAATTTTTTTATTCCATCTTTGAAATGAACTTCTCTTTCTTCACCAAATTCAGGATTAATTTTTCTCTTTAATTCCTTACGACTAACCTTTAAAATATTATCATTTTTAGAATAATTAAAGGTAATGCCATTTTGTCCATCTTTATCACAGAAGAAATTAATTATAAAATCATTATCAACTTCAAATTCAAATAAAGAAGGTGAATTAATCTCTAAAATCTCAGTAATATTTTCAGCACCGGAGAAGGAATAAAGCTCTTCTTTTTTACTTTGATAAATAGCTGAAATTGGTTTTTGAATCAATTTTCCATTCGAAATAGAAAGTTCTCTAGGAAGTGTTAAACAACCACTCCACTCTTCATCATCTGTAAAATAAACTGCATCAGGTAGTCCCATCCATGCGCTTAAAATTTTAGTCGAAGCGTCAATAGAATCTGTATTTGCAGCACATTGAGCAGCATAAAACTCAAATCCTAAGTCAAGATGTTTAAAGTCACCCTTAGGTTTAAAGGTTAAACTCTCAATATCTAAATCACCAATCAAATAAATATTATGATTTGTAACCTCTCCTCTACCTGGTAACTTTATAAATTGTGGACTAAAGATAAAAATATAATCTTCGCCAATTTTTTCTATTGAAGGGCATTCCCACATTTTTCCAAAGTGCTCATATCCTTCAACCTTAAGTTCACCTTTGAGTGCCCATCCACTTGTCAATTCACTAGATTCATAAACAAGAACACATCCTCTATCATCCATAGAGCGGGCACCAATAATAATATAAAACTTTCCAGATTTCTCGTCATAAAAAGCCTTTGGGTCTCTCTGATGTTCACTATAATTCTTTTCAGGAGCAAAAATAGGATCTTTTATCTTATTAACGCTACCGTCTTTTTCAAGCTTAGCACAACAAGTATATGCAGTTCTAACCCAATTTTCATCGCGATGATTACCTGTGTAATAAATATAAATTTCACCATTATGTTTAATAGCAGAACCAGAATATGCACCCTTATTATCCATATCACAATCAGGTTTAATTCCAATTCCAGCATCTTCATACTTTACCAAATCCTTAGAAGTTAGATGATACCAATATTTTAGTCCATGGGTTGCGCCCCAAGGAAACCACTGATAAAAGAGGTGCCATGTTTTGGTATCATCATCATAAATAAAACCATTAGGATCATTTAAAAGTCCACTTCTTGGTTGCACATGAAAACCCTGTCTATAAAGAGAATTCTTGATTTTTTCTTCCAATGGAAGAATCTCCTCAATAGAGTTCAATGGTTTATATCTTTCTTCTTTGGTCCATTCTCTCATATGGCACCTCCTATCAGTATTCATAAATAATTATCCGAACAAAACATCAAATAAAACAAACTAACTCTTAACTGTACTACCCTTTTCAAGGATTTCATAACCAATCATAACCTGCTCAATAGCGCTTTTCTGGTTTCTAATATGTTTAATAATAATCTCAGCGGCTTTTACTCCAGATTCTTCAAAATAGTATCTTGCAGTTGTCAGAGAAGGACTAGTCACATTTCCTAGATTAGAATTTCCAACACCGGTAATCATAATTTGATTAGGTATATCATAATTATTCTCTTCTAAATATTTTATAGCTCCCACTCCAATCGTATCCGTAGCAGCAACAACACCATCAACATCAGGATAATTCTTTATAATTTTTTTCATGGAATTATATCCATCCATCATATCGAAACCTGAAAGTTGCTTTCTCTTAGAAAACTCTTCTAAGCCTTCATCTTTTAGCGCATCTCGATATCCCTTATATCTTTCCAATCCAACAGCCTTGTCTTTAAAGGTCACACCAATATATGCCATATTCTTACAACCCTTAGATAATAGTAATTTAGTTAGATCATAGGTAACATGATATTCATCATGATAAACAGAGTTAACACCCTTAATGTTTTGTCCTACAACAACAATAGGAATCTTCATTTGTGAAATAAATTCAGAATGTTTATCAGTTAGAATTGTTCCAAATAGAATAACACCATCTACCTGTTTTTCATTAAATATCTTAAGATACTCTAACTCTCTTTCCGGTTCATTTAAGGTATTAGCAAGAAGAATTTTATATTCCTCTCTATCAGTAACCTTTAGAATTCCAGAAACCATTTTACTAATTGAATTAGAAGAAATTCTAGGAAGAATAACTCCAATAAGTCCTGTTTTTCTTGTTCTTAGTGTTCTAGCATGCTGAGACGGTAAAAAACCTGTTTCATCTACTACTTTTTTAATTGCTTTCCTCTTATCCTCTGATACATAACCATTATTAAAATATCTTGAAACAGCAGCCGTCGAAACGCCAGCCTTTAATGCAATATCTTTAATAGTAATAAGTATCACCTCACATTATAAAATCTCAATTTTTCCCAACTTTTAAAAGAATGGTCAGAATTAAAGAAATAACAATGAGTAGTACAAGATGTAAATATTCATAACTTCCTTTAAAACTGACCATATAAATACACGAGAATCTTAATATCAGATTGAGTTATAGATTTTCTTTAAAGAACTTCTCGATTTCTTCAGCTGCAGCATCCTCATTATCACCTTCAACAGAAACAGTAATTGTATCACCCTTCTTAATTCCCATTCCCATTAAAGCCATAAGTCTAGTAGCATCTGCAGATTTATCACCCTTAGTAATTGTAACAGTTGCTCCAAGAGCCTTAACTGCTCTAGCTAAAAGACCTGCTGGTCTAGCATGGATACCTACTTCATCAGTGATAACATAATCAAAACTTTTCATTGTAACATCCTCCTCTTTTTATATATTTATAAGTTTTTATTATTAACTTTTTTATGCCTCAACAACTAAATCTCCAACTGCAACTTTTCCAGTTTTTACAACCTTAAAATCAGCGAAATCATCACTATTTGTAAGAAGAACTGCTGTAGTTGGACTATATCCAGCCTTCTTAATCTTATCGATATCAAACTTAATAAGCTTCTGACCTTTCTTAACCTTATCGCCTTCCTTAACGAAAAGTTCAAAGCCATCACCCTTCATATTAACAGTATCAACACCGACATGAATCAAAAGTTCCATATCATTTGCACCTGTTATACCAACAGCATGCATTGTTTCAGTAGTAGAAGAAATCACACCATCATATGGCGCATAAACCATTCCTTCCTCTGGTTCAATTCCAATACCAGCTCCCAATACTCCAGAAGCAAATGTATCATCAGGAATCTCTTCATGTGATATAGCATTACCCTTAATAGGTGCATAAATCTTTGATTCTCCTTCTACTGCACCCTCAAGTGCTTCCTGCTTCTGAATTTCTTCAACTGTAGGCTCTGGAGCTTCTTCCTTCCAAACAATCCATGTAAGAATAAAAGCAACACCACCAGCGATAAGAAGAAGAACTGTATAGATACCAGCATTATTGATTGTAAGGTATCCAGGAATACCAGTTACACCGTATGCTGTAGCACCAATCTTTGTAATAGCACCAAACATAGCACCACAAGCCGCACCAATCATACCACATACGAAAGGCTTCATAAATCTGAAGTTAACACCGAAGATTGCTGGCTCAGTAATACCAAGTGATGCTGATAAAGCTGATGGAATAGCTACAGTCTTAAGCTTAGCTTGTCTACATTTAATACCAACAGCAAGACAGGCACCAAACTGTGCGAAGTTTGCAGCTGTAGCGATCGGCATCCAAGTATTAAGATTACCTGCAGAAAGCATACCAGCTTCAATAACATTATACATATGGTGAAGACCCATAACTACAGTGATAGGATAAAGAGCACCCATTACCATTGCTCCAGGTGGGAACTGAACGAGCCACTCTGCTCCCTTAAGTACGTAATTCTCAAGTGTTGAGAAGATAGGTCCGATAACTACAAATGTTGCTAATGCAGTTAAGAATACGGTTGTAATAGGAACCACAAAGAGATCAATCATCTCAGGGACCTTCTTATGTAACCATTTTTCTATCTTACACATGAGCCATACCGCTATCATTACCGGAATTACATGACCTTGGTAACCATGTCTGGATATGGAACCGACAACATAACTACCTATTTTAAAGTTACCAAACAGGTTCCATGTAGGAATTACACCAGTGTCAATTCCGAAGAAAGCATTAATTGCATCTTCACTACCAACATTCCAACCATTTAAGAGTCCTGTATGTACCATCATAAGACCAATAACAGCACCAAGGAAAATATTTCCACCAAATACTCTAGCTGCAGAAACAGCAACGATAACTGGAAGGAATGCAAAAGCTGTATTTGCAATCATATCGAGAAATGCATACCAATCAGTAGAAGCAAATGAAGGAATAGCTTTACCTAAAGCTTCTACAACACCCATCATAAGACCAGATGCAACGATTGCTGGAAGGATAGGCACGAAAACGTCACCTACAGATTTAAGAGCTCTCTTCCATGCTGGCTGTTGAGCAGCTGCTGCATTCTTAACATCATCTTTAGTAGCTGCTGACATTCCTGTAACTGCAAGAAATTCATCATAAACCTTATTTACAGTTCCAGTACCAATAATAAGCTGAACCTGTCCGTTAGATTCAAATAATCCTTTTACTCCATCAACATTTTCCAAAGCTTTCTTATCAATCTTTGAATTATCAGCAAGTACTAATCTAAGTCTTGTTGCACAATGGGCAGCCTGAACAATATTCTCTCTGCCTCCAAGATGACTATATATCTCTTCAGCACATTTCCTATAATCTAAAGCCATATACAAGGCCCTCCTTTTTCTTTTTTATTTATTTTATTAATCACTTCTGAGCCTTATACTCAGAGACATTAGTTTCTAAAACAATCTTTCTCAATGGAAGAACTCTACTTGGTGAAACTGAGAGCTCATCAAATCCCATAGCAAGAAATTCCTTAGTTAAAGTGAGGTCAGAACCAAGTTCGCCACAGATACCAGCCCAGGCACCACCCTTATGAGCACCATCAACTACCATCTTAAGCATCTTCATAAGTCCTGGATGATGTGAATCATAGAAATCATCTAAGGTTTGATTCTGACGGTCAATTGCAAGTGTATACTGCGTTAAATCATTAGTTCCAATTGAGAAGAAATCAACTTCCTCTGCTAATTCTTCAGCCATCATTACTGCAGCAGGTGTTTCAATCATAATACCTAATTCAATATCCTTATCATACTTAAGTCCTAATGAATCAAGTTCCTGTTTTACCTCCTCAACAATAACCTTAATCTTCTTAACTTCATCAACCGAGATAATCATTGGGAACATGATTGAAATCTTACCAAAGGCAGAAGCTCTTAAAATCGCTCTAAGCTGAGTTTTGAAAATTTCAGGCTGAGTAAGACAAATTCTAATAGCTCTCATACCCATTGCTGGATTTTCTTCCTTAGGAAGATTAAAGTAATCTGCTTGCTTATCAGCACCTATATCCAAGGTTCTAATGATTACCTTTTTGCCCGCCATAGATTCAGCAACCTGACGATAAATAGCAAACTGATGTTCCTCAGTTGGATAATCATCAGATTCAAGATAAATAAACTCAGAACGGAAAAGTCCAATTCCTCCAGCATCATTTTCAAGAACTAAAGCAAGATCCTTGGTATTACCAATATTTGCATAAATATTAATATGCTGACCATCAAGAGTAACATTATCCTTACCCTTTAATTGTTCTAAAAGTTTTTTCTTTTCCAATTCTTCATTTAGAAGCTCTGTCTTCTTAGCGAGCACTTCTTCATCGGGATCAACATAAACCTTACCTTCAAATCCATCAACAACAGCCATCTTGCCATTAAGCTCATCATCCAAAGGAATATCGCAACCAATTATGGCAGGAATATTCATTGTTTTTGCTAGGATTGATGTGTGAGAATTTGCAGATCCATGAACAGTAACAAAAGAAAGGATTTTATCCTTATCCATCTGAACTGTTTCAGAAGGTGCTAAATCATCAGCGATTACAATTACTGGTTCATCCGTTGAAATACCGGAATTACCGCCACCCGAAAGAACAGTTATAATCCTTTCAGTAATGTCCTTGATGTCTGCTGCTCTTCCTTTGAAATACTCGTCTTCCATATCAAGAAACATCTTTTCAAAGTTATCTCCAGTTTGAGCAACAGCATATTCAGCATTAACTTCTTGTGTCCGGATTATATTCTCTACCGAATCAATATAATCCAAATCGTCAACCATCAACTGATGAGCTTCAAATATTTCAGCATTTGACTCACCAACCTCCTTAACGGCCTTGTCATAAAGGTCTTGTAGTTGTTTGATAGTAACTTCTCTTGCATCAGCATATCTGTTAATCTCAGCCTCAACATCGGTTATCTTTTCACGTTTAACCATTTGTTCGGACTTCTTGTAAACAGAAAGCTTACCAATGGCAACTCCTTCAAATACGGCTTTTCCCTCATAAATAACCATATTTCTCCTCCGTTCCTGTGTTTTTCACACCAATTACGTATTAAGTTTTAAGTATTTCATACCCTAAAATATGAAATCGTTTTCACATAACTTCATTATATGGGTAAAATACTTATATGTCAATATATAAATTTAAAAATTTATGAATATTTTTTTGTATATTTCATCATAATAATATTTAAATTATGAAATCGTTTTTACACTACAAAAAACTTATACATTAATTAATAATATAAATGTAAAATAAAAGGCTTTCTGTAAATCAAATTACAGAAAGCCCATATTTAAAAACCATTTTCATTTCTATTTAATATAAACTAATTAACCAACTCTACCAATCTTAACAGGTGTTCTATAATATGCACTAGAAATTATGATACCTGTTCTTGAGTTACTAGCATGGATGATTTGTCCATTACCAATATACATTCCTACATGAGATATTCCATCTCCATAGAAGAACAAGTCTCCTGGTCTAGCTTCGCTTGAAGAAACGCTTGTTGTACAACTTGCCTGTGATGCAGCAAAATGAGGAAGTGCAACACCGTAGTGTGCATAAAGACTCATTGTAAATCCTGAACAGTCACAACCATTTGTAAGTGAAACTCCTCCCCAAACATATGGGTTACCAAGGAACTGCATTGCATAGTCAACAATTGAAGTATTTCCACCTGAAGAACTAGATCCCTTACCACCAGACTTAGATTTATGGTGTGTAATCTTAACAGCTCTATCTACTCTGTAAGAAACCTTGAAATAATCCTTATTTATGAAACACAAGTCATCATCAATACTAATACAAGCCCAATTATCAAGGTCTTCCATCATTTCTTTCTTATTAACAAGCTTTAAGTCCTTCTTTTTAGCATGTTTCTCAATAAACTTATTCATCCACTCTTCATTAAGATTAAGCTTAGCTAAATCATATCCTGTTCCACCAGAAATCAAATCATAAATTCTAGAATCTGTAGATGGAAGGAAACGAACATTAAGCGTCTGAGTCTTAATACGAGCTCTAAGAGTTGCGACTTCTCTAGCTCTCTCAAGAGCAGCCTCATCCTTATAAAGGTATTCAGCGTTAACATATCCTCTTACATCACCAGATACTATCTTAGCCCAACCTTTTTTAATATTATAAATATTACAACCAGAATGCTTAGTCATTTTACCAACTATTTTTGCATTCTCAGAAGGTTTTTTACGTACATTTAAGTATGTATCAACCTTTGCCATACCAAGTCTATCAAATACAAGATTTAACTTGAACTGGTTCTTTTCTTCCTTATCAACCTCTAAAGATAAATCTTCATCCTTAGCATCTTTGTCTTCAGAGTCATCCTTAACAGCAGAATCAGATGCAGCATCACTTTTTGCTTCATCATCAGCCTTTACAGCAACCTCTGTAGCCAAATTTGTCTTCTCATCCTCAGATGTTTTCTTATCAGCAAAACCATCTAAAGAAACTGAAATCCCCGCAATTGCTTGTTCTGTAGCAATCTTCACCTTATCAGCATTCGCAACAGTTCCTGTAAGCACAGCTGATATAATAAGCACCTTAGCCAAAATGTTAAAATACTTTTTTCTCATGTCTCATCACCTTTTTAATAATTATGAAATTTTTAAAACCTACGTAAACTCGCTATTTACAATGTTTACGATAAATCACCCTTTTGAATGTTACAAACTTGTTACATAAATGTTACAAGATGATAATAGCACACTCTTTTTATTGTGTCAACAAAAAAAAGCTGCCGAATATATATAAATTAAATTTACATATATCCGGCAGCACTATGCTTAATATTTAATTATAAAAGATTTAAAAGCTAATTAGTCAGCTTCTGCCATCTTCTTAAGTCTCTCGAACTTCTCAGCAGCATCCTTAGAAGCCTTATCAAAGAGCTGTTCAGCACGCTCTGGATTTGAACGAGAAAGTCTGTTATAACGAACTTCTGACTGAATGAATTCCTTATAATCTCCTGTTACAACCTTTGAATCAAGAGTGAATGGATTCTTTCCAGCTTCCTTAAGTGCAGGATTGAATCTGAAGAGGTTCCAATAACCAGCTTCAACAGCCTTCTTCTCTTCATTCATAGCATTCTTCATACCGCCCTTAATACCATGGTTGATACATGGAGCATATGCAATAACAAGTGATGGACCAGGATAATTCTCAGCCTCAACAAGAGCATTGATACACTGATTCATGTTAGCACCCATAGCAATCTGAGCTACATAAACATAACCATACTGCATTGCGATTGCAGCAAGATCCTTCTTCTTTGTCTCTTTACCACCGGCAGCGAACTGAGCGATAGCACCTGTAGGAGTAGCCTTAGATGACTGTCCACCAGTATTTGAATAAACTTCTGTATCGAATACGAGAACGTTGAGATCCTTACCCTGAGCAAGAACATGATCAAGTCCGCCGTAACCAATATCATAAGCCCATCCGTCACCACCGAAGATCCACTGTGACTTCTTAGATAAGAAGTCTTTATTATCGATGATATAAGCCTTATCTTCACTATCTGGAGCTGAAGCAAGTGCAGCAAGAAGCTTTTCTGAAGCAACTGCATTAGCTGTTGAATTATCTTTTGAAGCCATGAACTCGTCGATAGCTGCCTTTAATTCTCCATCAGCTGTAGCTGCAAGATTTTCAATATGCTCAATAATGTGACTTCTAAGAGCAATCTGAGCAATCTTCATACCGAATCCATATTCAGCATTATCTTCAAAGAGTGAGTTAGCCCAAGCTGGACCATGTCCATCTTTGTTTGTTGTATAAGGTGATGCTGGTGAAGAACCACCCCAAATTGAAGAACATCCAGTTGCATTAGCGATATAAGCCTTATCACCAAAGAGCTGAGTAACAAGCTTAGCATATGGTGTCTCACCACAACCAGCACATGCTCCTGAGAATTCGAGGAGTGGCTGCTTAAACTGGCTACCCTTAACCATTGTCTCTTTAAATTTCTCTGTAACCTCAGCTGGAACATCTTCCTTAACACCGAAATCAAATGCCTTCTGCTCTTCAAGCTGAGACTCGATAGGCTGCATTGTAAGAGCCTTCTCGCCCTTCTTGCCAGGACAGATATTTGAACAAGCTCCACAACCTGTACAGTCAAGAACTGAAACAGTGATTGCAAACTTAACTCCAGGAACACCCATCATATCGAGTGACTGACCAGGAATTTCCTTATCCTTAACAGCTACCGGACGGATTGCTGCATGAGGACAAACATATGAACAGAAGTTACACTGAATACAATTTTCTGGATTCCACTGAGGAACATCTACTGCAACACCACGTTTCTCGTATGCAGCTGAACCCATAGGAAGTGTACCATCTGCAAAATCAACGAATGCAGATACAGGAAGCTGATTACCTGTCTGAGAATTGATTGCATTCTGAATAGTATTAACATATTCAACAAGAATCTTGTTATCTCCTGAAACTGATGATGAAAGATCCTCATCTGTAGCATCTTTCCAGCTCTCAGGAATTTCAACCTTTGTATACTGTTTAGCACCGGCATCAATAGCCTTCCAGTTCATCTCAACGATGTCATGACCTTTCTTCTCATAAGAAGCCTGTGCCTTTTCCTTCATATACTTAATAGCATCTTCCTCAGGAATAATCTGAGCAATTGAGAAGAATGCTGACTGAAGGATTGTATTAATTCTTCCACCAAGTCCGATTTCCTTACCAATCTTGAAACCGTCAATTGTGTAGAAGTTAATCTTGTGCTCATACATATATCTCTTAACCTGTCCAGGAAGCTGTTTCTCTAATTCAGCGAGATCCCAGTTTGTATTAAGAAGGAAGCTTCCACCATCCTTCAAATCCTGTACCATGTTATATTTTCTAACATATGCTGGCATATGACAAGCAACGAAATCAGCCTTATTGATAAGGTATGTAGCCTTAATAGGATTCTTACCAAAACGAAGGTGAGAAATTGTTACACCACCTGACTTCTTTGAGTCATAATCAAAATATGCCTGAGCATACATGTCTGTATGATCACCGATAATCTTGATTGAGTTCTTGTTAGCACCAACAGTACCGTCAGCACCAAGACCCCAGAACTTACAACTCTTTGTACCCTCTGCTGAGATATCTCCACAATCTTCTCTTTCAAGAGAAAGGTATGTAACATCATCAGTAATACCAAGAGTAAATTTCTTCTTATCATTATTATGATATGTAGCAATGATGTCTGCAGGAATTGTATCCTTTGAACCAAGACCATAACGTCCAAGTAAAACATCACATGCATCAAGCTTAGATCCCTTGATTGCAGCAACTACATCAAGGTAAAGTGGCTCACCAAGTGCGCCTGGCTCTTTTGTTCTGTCGAGTACAGTAATCTTCTTACATGTATCAGGAATAGCTTCAACGAGCTTATCAGCTGCGAATGGTCTATAAAGACGAACCTTAACAAGACCAACCTTTTCACCCTTAGATGCAAGGTAATCAATTGTCTCTTCAACAGTTTCATTAACTGAACCCATTGCAACAATTACATGCTCAGCATCTGGAGCTCCATAGTAATTAAAGAGCTTATAATCAGTACCAATCTTAGCATTTACCTTATTCATATATTCTTCAACAATACCAGGAACAGCATCATAGAACTTGTTACTAGCTTCACGAGCCTGGAAGAATACGTCAGGGTTCTGAGCTGTACCACGCTGTACTGGGTGGTTAGGATTAAGTGCTCTATCTCTGAATGCCTTAACAGCGTCCATATTACACATATCCTTTAAATCTTCATAATCCCAAGTTTCAATTTTCTGAATTTCATGAGAAGTTCTGAAACCATCAAAGAAATGCATAAAAGGAACTCTTCCTTCAATAGCAGCTAAATGAGCAACAGCTCCAAGATCCATAACTTCCTGTACGCTACTTGAGCAAAGCATTGCAAAACCTGTCTGACGACATGCATAAATATCTGAATGATCACCGAAGATTGAAAGAGCGTGACTTGCAAGTGCTCTAGCTGTTACATGAATAACACCTGGAAGAAGCTCACCAGCGATTTTATACATATTAGGGATCATAAGCAAGAGACCCTGAGATGCGGTGTAAGTTGTTGTAAGTGCACCGGCTTGAAGAGATCCGTGAACTGCACCTGAAGCACCACCTTCAGATTCCATTTCAGATAATTGAACAGTATGTCCAAAGATGTTTTTTCTTCCATCTGTTGCCCACTGGTCTGTGTAGTCAGCCATTGGTGAAGATGGAGTAATTGGGTAGATAGCAGCTACATCTGTAAACGCGTAAGACACGTGAGCGGCTGCCTGATTACCATCCATTGTACTCATTTTTCTAGCCATAGTAAAATAAGTCCTCCTTTTAATTATTTAATTATAAAAATTATTTGTTTTCTAGATAAATATTTTAACACTTTGATTTTTTAAAGTAAAGTTATATTTATGTTTTTTTCAATGTATTTATTATTTTTTCTTGACTAATAATTATTTATTTGTTAAGGTTTCAAACGTATTTACATTAATATAAGAAAAGGGGAAAGACAGATGGCTACAAAATTCATTCAACAAGTTATGTCTCCTGAAGAGCTTAAAAACAATTACCCTCTTCCAGATGAGCATAAAAAACTAAAAGTGCAAAGAGATAAGGAAATCGCTGATATCTTTACAGGCGACTCAGATAAATTTCTCGTTATCATCGGACCTTGCTCAGCTGATAATGAAGATTCTGTTTGTGACTATATGAATAGACTCGCAAAGGTTCAGGAAAAGGTTAAAGATAAGATTTTAATCGTTCCAAGAATCTATACAAATAAACCAAGAACTACTGGACATGGTTATAAAGGTATTGTTTCACAGCCAGATCCAGAAAAGGCTCCAGATCTTTCACAGGGTATTATCGCAATGAGAAAGATGCATCTTCGTTCAATCAGCGAAACTCATCTTTTTGCAGCAGATGAAATGCTCTATCCAGATAACTGGACTTACATTGATGATATCTTATCTTATGTTGCAATTGGAGCTCGTTCAGTAGAGAATCAGCAGCATAGACTCGTATCAAGTGGACTTGATATTCCTGTAGGAATGAAGAACCCAACAAGTGGAACTCTTAGCATTATGCTTAATTCATGCTATGCAGCTCAGCACTCTCACACATTTATGTTCCGTGACTGGGAGGTAAAAACAGATGGTAATCCTCTTGCACATTGTATTCTTAGAGGATCAAACAATAAACATAACCAAGCACAGCCAAACTATCATTATGAAGATATCAAACTTTTACTTGAGCTATACAACGAGCAGGATTTAGTTAATCCATCATGTATCATTGATTGTAATCATTACACCCTTTACAAATTTTTCGATTTCCTTTGATGAATTACGGCTATGAAGGATCTCGTTAACGATTCTTGGCTGTTCATCATAGTTCTTATTAGAGTTTGAATGATTACAATCAATGATACATGATGGATTAAC